>CAMHBE010000009.1 GCA_946183095.1 uncultured Clostridia bacterium
ACTTGAAATCGTTTACAATAATAGTATATATTTTGCATCGTAAAGGAGCTTCATCATGATAAGATTTACCGACGACAACGGCGCACTCGTAATGAGACTGCGCGACGAGACCCTCCGCATCGAAGGGTGGGGAAATAACGCACTGCGCGTGCGCGCGACCCGCCTTCCGAAAATGCCCGCCCATGAACACGCGCTCACCGAGACCGTTTCCCATAACGGAAAGGTAAGCATCGACAATGAAAAGCAGTGCGCGGAAATTGCAAACGGAAGAATAAAAGCGACCGTGAACGCAGTCGGGATACTGTGCTTCTACCGCAACGATAAGCTCATACTCCAGGAGTATTACAGCAGCTACGGCGGCTCTATCCGTAAGCACCCTATCTGCTATAAGATAGTTTCCCGCGAGTATAAGGGCAATTCCTCCGATGATTTCAGGATCACCGTGCGCTTTGAGTCCGACCCCGATGAAAAACTTTTCGGTATGGGGCAGTATCAGATGCCGATACTTGATCTGAAAGGTACAGTCCTCCCGCTCGAACAGCGCAACTCACAGGTAACGATACCGTTCGTTGTCTCCGACAGGGGATACGGTATGCTGTGGAACAACCCCGCTACCGGTGAAGCCGCGTTCGGTACGAACATCACAAAGTGGATATCCACCGAATCCGATATGATCGACTACTGGATAACAGCCGACGAGAATCCCGCAAAGATCGTTGAGAACTATACCGAATGTGTCGGACGCGCCCCCGTGCTCAGCAAGAATTACCTCGGTCTGTGGCAGTGCAAGCTGCGTTACCGTACACCCGACGAGGTGCTCGAAGTTGCAAGAAAATACAAGGAGCTCGGCATACACCTCGATGTTATCGTTATCGACTTCTTCCACTGGCCTTATCAGGGCGACTGGAAGTTCGACGAGAAGTATTGGGCAAAGGATAAAGTCAAGGCTATGGTCGATGAGATACACGGCATGGGCACAAAGATAATGGTGTCCGTATGGCCGTCCGTTGACAAGCGCAGCGAGAACTACTACCCTATGGAGCAGATGGGGCTTATAAGCTCCACCGATATCGGCTCATTGCAGACATACGACTATCAGGGAGACTGCGGCACCGTCGATTTCTTCAACCCGGATGCGCAGAAGTACGTCTGGGACTGCTGCAAGAAGAATTACCGCGATCTCGGTATAGACCTGTTCTGGCTCGATAACTCCGAACCCGACAGCGTTTGCTATGATTTCGAGAATTTCCGCTATTACAGCGGACGCGGCTCAAAGGTGAGCTGCGAGTACCCGAAAATGTACCTCAAAGCGTTCTATGACGGACTTACCGCCGAGGGTGAGGAAGACTTCGTCAGCCTTATCCGTTCCGCTTGGGTAGGTTCGCAGAAGTACCGCGGTCTTGTGTGGACGGGCGATATCCAGTCGAATTTCGAGTCCTTCAGGGATCAGGTCATCGCAGGACAGAATATGGGTCTTGCGGGAATCCCGTGGTGGACTACCGATATCGGCGGCTTTATGACCGACGACTATAAGGATCCCGACTTCGTGGAACTGCTGATACGCTGGTATCAGTACGGCGTGTTCTGCCCGATACTGCGTATGCACGGCGACAGAGGTCCGAACTACGATATACCCGCGCTGGATGACCGCGATTTCGGCGGCGGATATCTCTACACCGGTCATCCGAACGAGATATGGAGCTACGGCGACGAGTGCTTCAATATCATGAAGAAGTACCTCGGCGTGCGCGAATCCCTCAAGGACTATATCGAGGGTCTGATGCAGGAAACTTCAAAGACAGGCGCGCCGCTCATCCGCACGATGTTCTATGAGTTCCCCGAAGATAAGCAGTGCTGGGAGCTTCCCGAACAGTATATGTTCGGTTCGGATTACCTCGTAGCGCCGATACTCGAACTCGGTGCCCGTGAGCGCACACTCTACCTGCCTGCCGGCAAGTGGGAGAGCATCGAGGACAAGAAGACCTACGAAGGCGGTCAGTTCGTAACAGTTCCCGCGCCCCTCGACGTTATACCCGTTTTCAAAAAGATCGGCTGAGATACGGTGAAGCCCGCAACGGTTGACAATTCACGAAAAATGTGGTATAATTGACACATCGTCTGCGGAATGCAGACATAATGTGTTATAAAGGAGCAGATAAAAATGGATATCAAAGCAAAGATCGACGAAGTAGTAAGCAAAGTGCAGAGCGACCCCTCTATCGCCGAGGAATTCAAGACCAACCCCGTTGGCGCGGTAGAGAAGATCATCGGTGTTGACCTGCCGGATGATGTTATCAACAACGTTATCACAGGCGTAAAGGCTAAGATCGGCGCAAGCAATATAGCGGGTGCTCTCGGCGGACTTTTCGGCGGCAACAAGTAAGGATAACAAAAACGTGACCGTACTTCCGGTTTTAGGAGGTACGGTCTTTTTTATTGTCGTTCTCCGACAACTACCCGACCTATGCCGGCATAGTCCGTTATCGTTTCGGGCGAAAGTCCCGCATCACGCATTATCCCGGAAACGGCTTCGCTCTGCGAATCACCGGTCTCGGCAGCGAAAAAGCCGCCGTGAGCGATACGTCCCGCCCATGCGGGTATCATCCTGCGGTAAAAGTCAAGTCCGTCCTCACCGCCGTAGAGCGCTGTTTCCGGTTCGTGACGCACTTCCCGCATAAGTGTGCGCATCTCCTCGCCCGTAAGGTAGGGGGGATTTGAAAATACCGCGTCGAACGTGACTCCGGGGAACAGCGTCCCGTCAAGCGCGTCCGCCCTGACTGCTTCCACGTCCGCACCGTTCAGCTCTATATTGCGTGTGAGGTATGAGAACGCTTCTTCGTGCAGCTCCACTGCGCGGCATTTTGCCCCGGTGCGGAGCGCAATGCTGACGGGGATGCAGCCGCTGCCGCTGCACAGGTCGATAACGGTGCTGCCGCCGCTGAGCCTTTTTACCGCGATATCCACCAGCAGTTCGGTCTCGGGGCGCGGTATCAGCACACCCTTGCCGACATAGAACGGATAGCCGTAAAATTCCCACTTCCCGAAGATATATTGCAGCGGCTCGCCGTTCACGCGCCTGCGCAGGGCTTCTTCTATGGCAGTTTCCGCTTCGCCCGTGACACTGCCGCCGAACAGTGCTCCGTCACCCGCGTATTCCCGCAGCATTTCCCTTGCCTCAAAATCGGGATCAAAGACCCCCGCCGCGGCGAGGGTCTTTCTTATTTCGGCAAAGCTTACCACTTGTCGCTCTCCTTATCATCGGGGATGACCGCTTTCATAGCGGCTATCGCGCACTCTATCTCCGACGCGTCCGGCTCTTTGGTGGTAAGGCGCTGGAGCCACAGACCGGGAGCGGAAATGATGTGGGTGAGCACATTGTCATATCTGCCCGCGAGACGTATTATCTCATAGGAGACGCTGACTATGACCGGCAGCAGCAGTATCTTGCACGACACGCGGAGTATCATCGCAAGCCCTTCGGATGCCGCGAACGTATCTATGAAAAACTGGTTGGTTATGGGAACTATCGAGTATATCAGTATGCTTATCAGCAGCACAAGGAAGATGAAGCTTGTCCCGCAGCGGGGATGAAAGCGTATCTGCGGCTTGATGTTATCGACCGTCAGCTCCAGCCCGTGCTCATAGCAGGCGATGGTCTTGTGTTCCGCGCCGTGGTATTCGTATGTGCGGCGTATGGCTTCGGTCTTTGAAACGAGCCACATATAGGTTATGAATATCGCTATCTTCAGCACTCCCTCGAACAGCGACTGCCACGGGGAGATGTCGGCGTTGTCGCCCACTATCAGTCTGAGCAGCATGAACAGCCACGTCGGCACGAATACGAACAGCACAATGGCGAGCGCGATACCGAGCACCATTGATATACTCATGATGATGCCCATTATCTTGTCGCCGAACTTTTCATCCAGCCACTTCTCGAACCTGCTCATTTCTTCTTCTTCGCCGTCTTCGTCCGCCATGCCCGAAAGCTCCGCGGAACGGGAGAGGTAGTGATAACCGTCGCCGAGCTGACCGACGAAGTTGAATATCCCGCGGATGAACGGGGCTTTGTTATACCACTTGCGCTGTTTGTTCTCTTTTTCTTCAATGACGATATTGCCCTCTTTTGTGCGGACCGCCATTGCGGTCTTTTCGGGACCTTTCATCATGATGCCCTCTATAAGCGCCTGACCGCCTATCGTAGTGCGGTGTATTTTTTCTTTATCTGCCATGTTATCTCCTTAATTCGGTATGCCTCTGCTAATAAAGACTATTATAATACATTCTGCATGATTTGTCAACAGCGTGAAAACATACCAAAAATCGCTCCGTAAAACGGCTCAAATATGAAAAATGTCATAATTATCCGGCAATTTTCGGAATGCTGTCACATAAATGACTTGACTATTTCGCATATTTGGGGTATATTGTAATATGCAAACGGCAGAATATACTACAGGACAAATGAAAATGAACAGGAGAAAAGCTATGAAAAAAATGAAACTTACAGGCGGCATCATCGTATCCGCACTTATGCTCGCATTGTCGGCGTGCGGCGGTCAGACAGCAGCTTCAACGAGTGATACTTCCGATACCACTGTCGGCAGCGTTACCACTGCACCTGACGACAACTCATGGAAGTCCGCCGCGACATATACTCTCGCAGACGGCTCAATAGACGAAAGCAATATCGACGTTGCGCCCGAAACGGTGGAAGCGCTCGAATACATCGGCGAAAGAGCGCCTCTGCTCAAAAATTATTATGACAAGCGCAATCTGATCCCGCTGACCTACGAGACTACGACCACCAGAGCCGACGGTGAATATAAGTCGAACCTCTACATCAAGGACAGCCGCCACCTCGTGCAGTATGTCAAGCGCCCGGACGGCACCGAGACCAGAGTCATCTACGATCTCAACAAGGCGTATGAGCTCGATCCCGCCGCAAAGACCGCTATAACACAGAACTGCGGTGAAGGCACGATCGTTGAGACCGTAAGAGCCGCCATTATTTATCTGGAAAAGGCAGAAGCGGAGCAGTTCAGCTACGATACAGCTCCAGAGACATACGAAGGAACGGAGTACAACTGCGTTACCATGACAAAAAATGGCGAGGAAGGCTATGTCAAGTATTATTTTGACAAGAACAGCGCCGATCTGAAATATATCGTCACCCCCGCCGAGACTACGCGCATAGACAGGTTCGAGACAGCATTCACCGATGATGACCTGTTCGTTGTGCCGTCGGATTATAAGCAGATCCCGATCAGCGAGGTCGTCGGTGACATCGGTTCCGAGGTACAGTCGCAGATAGCCGAGAGCAAGGCACAAGAAGCCGCAGCAGAATGATAACACAGCACAGAAAAACAGCAAGAAGCCGCCGGGAGCGCTACTCCCGACGGCTGTTTTATGTGATATTATTTTATCATTCCCGTGACGATGTTTTCGAGTTCGGAAAGCGCAGCCTGTATCTTGGATGTGTCCGCGATACCCGCCATTGCGCTGTCGGGCTTTCCGCCGCCCTTGCCGCCTGCGACGGCAGCTATCTGCTTGACTATCTGACCCGCGTTCGCGCCCTTTGCCACAGCTTCTTTGCTGCAAATGCACAGGAAGTTGCCCTTGCCGTCGGCATGACCCGCGAGAACCGCGATGAAGCTGTCGTACTTCGATTTTATATCGTCGCCTGCCTTGCGGAGATCGTCGCCCACGGTGCCTTCGAGCACTGCCGAGAACACCTTGATGCCGCCGATATCCTTAGCATTCGCGGTGAGGTCGCCCATTGCCGCGGAGGATATCTGTCTCTGGAGCTTATCTATCGTCTTCTTTGCGTCCGAAAGTTCTGCGGTAACTGCCTCACAGCGCTGTACAAGAGCGTTCGGGTTCGGAACTTTCAGGACTTCCGCCGCGTCCGCAATGGTCTTCTTCGCGTTTGCAAGGGCTTCGAGAACTCCGTAGCCGGTGGTGGATTCGATACGTCTCACGCCCGATGCTACCGACGATTCGGATATTATCTTGAACAAGCCTATCTTAGATGTGTTGTCAACGTGGGTACCGCCGCAGAACTCCGTCGAGAAGCCGTCGTCGGTGCTGACAACGCGCACGATGTCGCCGTATTTCTCGCCGAACAGCGCCATTGCGCCCTTCTTGCGCGCTTCCTCAATGGGAAGTTCCTCCGTCGTAACTGTGATACCCGCGAGTATCTCGTCATTGACCTTCTGCTCGACTTTTGCTATCTCTTCGGGTGTCATTGCGCTGAAATGCGAGAAGTCGAAACGTCCGATCTTGTCGTCAACGTAAGAACCCGCCTGATGAACGTGGTCGCCGAGGACCTCACGCAGCGCCGCCTGGAGCAGATGCACGGAGGTGTGGTTGCGCTTTATCGCCGCTCTGCGGGCTTCATCGACGCTTGCGGCAACGGTGTCGTTCGCGAAGAACTCGCCGCTCGTGACGGTGCAGTAGCACACGAACTGCCCGCTTGCAGCCTTCTTTGTATCAACTACGGTCATTACGCTGTCGCCGGCGGTGATAGTTCCCGTATCGCCTACCTGACCGCCCATTTCCGCATAGAACGGTGTCTTTTCGATGACCGCGATGACGCTGTCGCCCTCGGAGGCGCTCTGAACGCTCTCGCCGTCCTTTATCATTGCAAGGAGCTTCGTTTCGGAGGTAAGGCTCTTATATCCCACAAACTCGGTGGTGAAGCCCGATACAGCGTTCATGGAAGCCTCGTCCCAGCCGCCCTTGAATGCCTGATTTGCGCGGGCAGTCTGCTTCTGGTTAGCCATAAGCTCCTTGAAGCGCTCCTCGTCCAGCGACAAGCCTTTTTCCGCGAGTATCTCTTTCGTGAGGTCGAGCGGGAAGCCGTAGGTGTCGTGCAGCTTGAAAGCGTCGTCGCCGCTCAGTGTTTTGCTGTCACCGATGTTTGCGATAAGATCGTTCAGCAGAGCGGAGCCTTTTTCGACAGTCTTGTTGAAGCTCTCTTCTTCGGTGGCGATAACTTTCTTGATGTATTCCTTCTTTTCTTCAAGTTCGGGGTACGCGGACTTGTTCTCCTGTATCACCTGATCCACGATCTCTGTGAGAAACGGCTTTGTCATGCCGAGCAGTCTGCCGTGTCTTGCGGCACGTCTCAGAAGTCTGCGCAGAACGTAGCCGCGTCCCTCATTTGACGGACGGACGCCGTCGCCTACCATGAATGTCGATGCGCGGACATGGTCGGTGATAACGCGGATAGAAACATCGTCGCTGTGGTTCGCGCCGTAGGTCTTGCCGGTAACGTCCGCGATACGCTTGATGATATTCTGAATGGTATCGACCTCGAACATATTGTCAACGCCCTGCATAACGCACGCCAGACGTTCAAGACCCATACCGGTGTCGATATTCTTGTTTTTGAGCTGTGTGTAATTGCCGTTGCCGTCGTTGTCGAACTGCGTGAACACGAGGTTCCATATCTCGATGATACGGTCGCATTCGCCCGCCTGCTCGAAGCTCTCGAAAGGTCCGTACTTCTCGCCGCGGTCGAAGTGTATCTCCGAACACGGACCGCAGGGACCGCTGCCGTGCTCCCAGAAGTTGTCCGCTTTGCCCAGCTTTATGATACGGTCGCGGGGGATGCCCACCTCATCGGCCCAGATATCGCCGGCTTCGTCATCCTGCTCGTAAATGGTTATCCACAGCTTTTCCGGCTCGATCTCCAGCACTTTGGTGAGGTATTCCCACGCCCACGCAGTAGCTTCATGCTTGAAGTAATCGCCGAAGGAGAAGTTTCCGAGCATTTCGAAATATGTGCCGTGACGAGCTGTCTTGCCGACATTCTCGATATCGGGAGTGCGTATGCACTTCTGGCAGGTGGTGACACGCTTGCGCGGCGGAGTTTCAACGCCCTGGAAGAATTTTTTCAGAGGTGTCATACCCGCGTTTATGAGCAGCACGGAGTTATCGCCCTGCGGCACCAGCGGAGCGGATGCCATACGCAGATGACCCTTGCTCTCGAAGAATTTCAGATAGCTTTCTCTTAATTCGTTAAGTCCTGTCCATTTCATCTTTATTTTACACCTTTCATATAGGGTGCAGCGTCACACTGCTGCACAGCATTTATTATTCGCTGAAATTAAGAAATTCAGTGATATTTTTCCACAGTATCTTCTCGCGCTGGGTATCGGAAAGGTCTATGCGGTCGAAACGTTCGAGCTCCTCGGACGCGTTCCACATCGGGTAATCAGTTCCCCAGAATATCCTGTCCTCGCCGTATGCGAGTATGTATTCCCTTGCCTTTTCGGGGGTGATATATGCAAGGGAGCTGCTTTCATCGTACCACACATTCTCCAGCCCCGCGAGCTTCGATACGGAATCCTCCCACACGGAGTACCCGCCGAAATGCGCGGCTATCATGCGCTGTTTCGGGAAGCGCTTTGCGGCAGCTTTCATCCGGTCGGCGTTTGAGTAGTCATAGCGCTTGTCGCCCGTATGGAACAGTATCGGCACTCTGCCGTCGATTATCTCGTACATCTCCATGGCGTGCTTGTCGTCGATGCGGAATTTCTGGCAGTCGGGGTGCAGCTTCACGCCCTTCAGCCCCATTGATATTATCCTGTCGACTTCGGCTTCGGTCTCCTTCGCGTCCATTGACGGGTGGAGCGTGCAGAAACCGACGAACATACCGCCGCTCGCCTCGACCTGAGAGTGGATGAAGTCGTTTATCTTGCATACCTGATCGTGTGTAGTTGCGACGGAATGGACGAGGCAGTGCTCAACTCCCGCCGCTTTGCAGTCCTCCATGAGCGTTGATATCCTGCCGTCGAACGCCATGGGTATGCCGTAGAATTTTCCCACGTTCTCAGAAGCCTTAGCTGCTATCTTGTCGGGATAGATATGGACGTGGGCATCAAAAATGTGCATGAGTCTTCCTTCTTTCTAAGCGTACAAAATGCGGCGGTAAAAGGAACTTTCCGACCGCACCGTTTTTGCACGATATTTTATTATATCACTTTTTCCGCTGTTTTTCAATAGTTTTTTGCAATTTATAGATGAAAATATCTGCGGTGTATTCTTGACAGCGCACTGATGCTGTGATATACTTGATTTTATGAATAAAGTATTGAAAATTGCAGTTATTACGGCAGCGATACTGATAGCCGCCGACCTTGCAGCGGGATTTTTTCTCATGCAGTTCGCAATAGGGCGCAAGGATCAGAGCGTTGCCGAGCCGCTCTACGAGATCACCGAAGAAGCCCGTGAGCGCATTTACCGCAACACTGAGGAGCTTGCCGCAAAGACCTCCGTGTGGCTGAAAACGCTGGATGCCGAACAGGTGAGCGTCACCGCGCCCGACGGTGCTGAGCTGTGGGCGGACTGCGCCGACAGAGGCGGCAGCAAGTGGGTCATACTGCTTCACGGCTACAGCCGCACCCGTGCGAAGGTCTACAACTACGGGCGGTTTTACGCCGAACACGGCTACAGTCTGATAATGCCCGATATGCGCGGACACGGCAGCAGCGGCGGCAATCATGTCGGGATGGGCGTACTTGACCGCAGGGATGTGCCCTGCTGGGTGGAGTTTATTCTGTCGCGCCGCCCCGACGCGCAGATCGTTATACACGGCGTTTCAATGGGCGCGGCGGCCGCGATGATGACCGCCGGCGAAGAACTCCCGTCCAACGTGCGCGCGATAGTGGAGGACTGCGGCTATACATCGGTGGAGGATATCTTTACCGATGTCATGTGGGATCAGGGGCACGTTCCCGCGTTCCCGCTGCTCCACACGGCGGATATGTGGGCAAGGCTCTGCGCGGGGTACGGCTTCGGCGAGGTGACATCGCTTGACTGCGTTGCCCGCACCGATATACCGATACTGTTCATACACGGTGACAGCGACGGATTCGTACATTCCGACATGGTGTATGAGCTGTACGGAGCGTGCGGTTCCGAGAAAGATCTGCTCATTGCAAAGGGCGCGTCCCACGGTCAGGCGATGTACATCGACCCGGACGGTTACTTTGATAAGGTATTTGAGTTTGTCGGCAGGTTCGTGGACAGCGGGGACGGTGAAGAAGATGCAGGCTGACATGAAAAAGCGCGTTCGCAGGCTCATTGCCGTATGGTGCGTCGTTATCGCGGCGGGTGCGGTCTATGCGGCGGTGTTTTTCGCTTTCGGCGTCGGCATACCCTGCCCGTTTCATCTCATCACGGGGCTGAACTGCCCGGGGTGCGGGATATCGCGGGCGATACGCAGCATTGCGGAATTCAGGTTCGCGGACGCTCTCGGCTATAACCTCATGGCACCGCTCATTCTGCTGTATATCGGGTACTGTGCGGGGTTTGCGTCGGTAACATACCTGAATACCGGCAAAAGCAGTCTGCTCGTAAAGCCCGAATGGCTCAATATCGCACTTCTGTCACTTTTTATGATATGGTGGGTCGTCCGCAATATCTTCGGGATATGACACGGAGCCGCCTGCCGTTTACCGCAGGCAAAAGGTTCTTAAATCAAAAAAATATGAACAAAATTTCAAAAAAATATTGCAATTTGGAAGATTTTGTGGTAAAATAGAGAAAAATGTTGAAAGGAGCGCAATATATGAGATGCCCCGAATGTGGATTTGAAGACAGCAAGGTCATAGATTCCCGGCCGACCGACGGAAGGATCCGCAGAAGACGCGAATGTCTGTCGTGCAAATGCCGGTTCACAACATACGAGATAGTTGAGAACATCCCGCTCATGGTGGTCAAAAAGGATCACTCCATAGAGCCGTTCGATTCCGTTAAGCTCGCCGAGCGCATAAGACGTGCGACTATCAAGCGTCCTGTGAACTATGAGGAGATCGAGAACATGGTCGATGAGATCGAATCCGAACTCAAAAACAATCTGCAAAAGGAGGTATCCTCTGTGCAGATCGGTGATATGGTGCTCGAAAAGCTCAAAAAGACCGATCATGTCGCATACATACGATTTGCGTCCGTGTATAAGGATTTCAACGATGCCGAGAGCTTCATAAAGATCATCTCGGAACTCGAATAACACAAAGGAGACTACGAAAATGAATGATTGCCTGTTCTGCAAAATAATCAAAGGGGAGATACCGTCCTCAAAGGTGTATGAGGATGACAGCATCCTCGCGTTCAAGGATATAAACCCGCAGGCGCCGGTGCATATCCTGATAATTCCCAAGGAGCATTACGACAGTGTTGATGCGCTCACAGAGGAGACTGCACCCATTGTCGGCAAGATCATGCTCGTGGCAAAGCAGCTCGCTGCGGAGTTTCACCTCGACAACGGTTACAGGCTCGTCACCAACATAGGCGAGAACGGCGGTCAGACCGTCAAGCATCTGCATTTTCACCTTGTCGGCGGAGTGAAGCTCAGCGAAAAAATGAACTGATGCCGGTATTTGCAGATATCGGCAGATGCGGATAAAAAGAAAAAAAGTCTGTCTTTTCCGGACAGACTTTTTATTATGCCGTGAAGATCACGCAAGATGGTTCATTTCGTTCTGAACGAGCGCACAGGTGATAAGACCAAGACCGAGCACTTCAAGAATTACATAGAGTACCTTGTTTTCCTGTCTCGGAAGACCTTTCTGCGCTCTGACCTCGTTGAGGTTATCATCTGCGTTGATCGCAAAGAAGATGCCGCCGACATAGAAGAACAGAAGAATGAACTGAACAACGGGGTCAAGGTTCCCTATGCTCTTTCCGCCTGCTCTGTACAGCTCATTCATTGCCGACCAGTACCACACAAGTGTGTATATACCGCAGGTCACGATCGAGAGCAGAATGAACACGGGAATAGATCTTTGCTTAAACATTATATCCCCCTCCTTTCAAGAGATTTATTGGATTTTGGATCAAAACGTTTCCGACTCACGGAAATGTACATTTGAATTATATCACAAAACCAGCTTCAAGTCAACATAATTTTGACGAGAAAATACAGATTTATTTTTGTCGTCGGCGTTATATATAATAAAACCCGTACCGGCGAACGATACGGGAATATTATTTATGCAGCTTTCTTGTTGTCGGGGTGTGCATTCTTCCAGACTGTCCATGCGGGACCCGCGATGAATATTGAGGAATACGCACCGGCGATAAGTCCGACGAACATAGGGAATACGAAGCTCACTATGGATTCGATGCCGCATATCCATGCAACTATGCACATGGAGAGGACAGCGACCGCTGTGGTTATCGTAGTTTTTATCGAACGGGTGAGCGACTGGTTGATACTGCCGTTCACCAGCTCGTTTATCGTGACTTTCTTGCCGTAGAGCTTGCGGTTCTCACGAACACGGTCGTAGAGTACGATAGTGTTGTTTATGGAGTAACCGAGTATCGTCAGGATAACTGCCATGAAGTTTGCGTCTATCGGCAGTCTCATGAATACGAATGTGGCAAATACCATGAACACGTCGTTTGCAAGCGCAATGAGAGCGAATACACCTGCCGACCAGCCGCCGATGTTCCTGAATCTTATCGCGATATAGATTATCAGCAGCAGGAAGGAGAACAGTACAGCAACGAAGCATTTCAGGAAGAACGAGAAACCCGCGCTGGGCTTGACGTCCTGTGAATTGACGAGGTCGAGTGAATTGTCGGCGAATGTCTCTTTGAGCTTGGAAGTTACCTGCTCCTGAACTTCCGCGGTAAGTCCCTCGTCCGAGGCGAAGGAGATCTGCACGGTCTCAAGGTCTGAGCCGAATGCCGAACCCGTGGTAACGCCGACCGTACCGTAGTTCATGCCCTCAACTGTGGATTTTACGGCGTTGACGTCGATAGTTCCGGTATAGCTGTATGTCAGCATTGTACCGCCCTTGAACTCGATATCTACGGGCACGCCGATGATGAGTGCCGTGATTATCGTTATTACCGCTATAGCAACGGGAATGATGAAGAATATCTTCTTATTTTTGAGGAAGTCATACTTGCCCTGTTCCATTATGCGGCACCTCCCTCTTCTTTTTTCTTACCGCCGTAGAAAACGGGGTTTCTGAACGGCTTGAATCTCGACAGTGACATGGTCATAAGTCTTGTGGTGAGGATACCGAACAGGAAGTTCAGCACAACGCCGACCGCGAGGGTATAGCCGAACGCGTAGATAGAACCTGCCGTAGAAACGCCGAACCATGTGAATATCGGCGAAAGGATTATAGAGCACCAGCTGTCGGGAGTTCCGAACGCGCCCATTAAGATCACCGCGATGATGAGCATCGTGATATTGCCGTCGAATATCGCGGAGAATGCGCGCTTGAAGCCGATGTACAGCGAACCGTCTATCGTCTTTCCGGCTCTGAGCTCTTCCTTGATACGCTCATTTGTGATAACGTTCGCGTCAACGCCCATGCCCACCGCAAGGATGATACCCGCGATACCGGGGATAGTCATGGTGAAGCTGTCGTTGAAGGCGAAGAAACCTGTGATAGCCGCGAATGTACCCGCTACCTGACCTGCGAGCGAGATGACTGCCATAACGCCGGGGAGACGATACATAACTATCATCATCAGGGAGATAAGGCAGAACGCGATAACTCCCGCAAGACCCATTGCGTCACGGGCACCCATGCCGAGGGTGGGCGAAATGGTGCTGAAGCTGTCGGTAACGAGCTTGAAAGGCAGAGAACCGCCGTTTATCTTATCGGCGAGAGCCTTTGCGTCATCCGCAGTCTCGAAGCTGCCGGAGATTATCGCTTTACCGTCGGAGATGACAGCGTTTACCGTCGGGGCGGAAATTTCGATATCGTCCATCCAGATAGAGATGCGGTCGTTGTTCTCGACTGCTTCCTGTGTGGCATTCTTGAATGATTCCTTGCCGCTGTCATTGAGGGTGAGGTCAACGACCCACTGATGTTCCTCGTTGGGCGGTGTATAATACTTTGCTTCTGCCTTTGCAACGTCCGAACCTGTCAGAACGAGTTCGAGGTCTTCATAGGTCTGATCGCCTGTGAGCTGACCGCTGTAACCTTTTCTGAAAGTGAGCATCGCTGTTTCGCCGAGCTCCTTTACCGCCTGTTCGGGGTCGAAGCTGTCGTCGCCGGACTGCCACGGGAAACGGCAGATTATACGTTTGCTGTTCTGATCGACATAGATCTCGTAGTCTGTGATGTTTTTCTCGACCATACGCGTTTCGATGATGGAGCGTGCGCCGTCAAGGTCTTCGTTCGTTACATCAACGGCGTCTTCCGAAGGTGTGAAAGTTACGTCAACGCCGCCGCGGATATCTATACCCCAGCGGATATCGGCTACGCCGCGTATATGCGTGGTCTTTATGTCACCGTAATATGTGCTGAATCCTGCGATAGCGAAATAGGTGAACACCGCTATGAGGATGAACACGATGAAAAACACCGGTTTTTTGACCTGCTTCAATTTGAATAGTCACTCCGTTTCTTTTTGCACATTCTCTTGCATTTTTGCAATACTTATATATTATAGTTCAATTTTACAAATAAGTCAAGAGTTTTCTTTCAATATTTTCCGCAAACCGTCATTTTGCACTTTACAGCGCGTTCCGGCACCTTTTAAATGTGCAATTTGGCATATATCGGGGGCTGTACGGTCTTCCTTTATAAAGGTATAATATCTTATACCGACAGTTCGGCTTTTTCGCCGAGGATATCCTTGTTTGCGTCGAGGACGGGCTTCACGCACTCCTCAAGGAACTCCGCCACCTGTTCGGGGGCGCGTCCCGTGAAGTGTTCGGGCTGCAAAGTCGCCATTATCTCGTCCTTTGTCACGCCGAATATCGGGTCTGCGGCGATACGGTCAACGAGGTCATTCTCGCCGCCCTCTTCCTTTACTATCCTGCCGGCTGCCATGCTGTGCTGACGGATATGCTCGTGAAGTTCCTGACGGTCGCCGCCCTTCTTCACCGCGTCCATGATGATGTTCTCGGTCGCCATGAAGGGGAGCTCACGCATCACGCGCTGGCGTATCACTTTATCATATACCACAAGACCGCCGGTGACGTTGAGCATGATGTTGAGGATAGCGTCAGCCGCGAGGAACGCTTCCGCAACAGCGATACGCTTGTTGGCGCTGTCGTCGAGGGTGCGCTCGAACCACTGTGTTCCCGCCGTGAACGCGGGGTTGAGCACATCTATCATGAGATATCTCGACAGGGCGGTGATGCGCTCGGAACGCATGGGGTTGCGCTTATACGCCATTGCCGACGAGCCTATCTGGTTTTTCTCGAAGGGTTCTTCTATCTCCTTGAAATTCTGCAAAAGGCGGATATCGAAGCTGAACTTCGAGCAGCTCTCGGCAAGCCCCGAAAGTGCGGAGACTACCTGATAATCGAGCTTGCGGGGGTAAGTCTGACCGCTTACCGCGAAGCATTTCTCAAACCCCATTTCTTCGGCTATCATCTGTTCGAGCTTCTTTATCTTCTCGCCGTCGCCGTCGAACAGCTCCACAAAGCTCGCCTGCGTACCGGTGGTGCCTTTCTGACCCAGCAGCTTCAGGCTGCCGATGCGGTACTCTATCTCCTCAAGATCCATGAGAAGCTCCTGCATCCACAGTGTAGCGCGCTTGCCGACGGTGGTGAGCTGCGCGGGCTGGAGGTGGGTGTAGGCGAGACAGGGCATATCCTTGTACTTCTGCGCAAATCCCGCAAGGTTCGCGATAACGTTGATCAGCTTGCGCTTTACGATGTTGAGAGCGTCGCGCATCACGATGATATCGGTGTTGTCGCCGACGTAGCACGACGTCGCGCCGAGGTGGATGATGCCCTTTGCTTTGGGGCATACCAAACCGTAGGCGTAAACGTGCGACATTACGTCGTGGCGCACTTCCTTTTCGCGTGCTTCCGCAGCCGCAAAGTCGATGTTGTCGATGTTGGCTTCAAGCTCCGCCACCTGTTCTTCGGTAATATCCAGACCGAGCTTCATCTCGGCTCTTGCAAGAGCCGTCCACAGTCTTCTGAATGTCGAGAACTTCTTCTGCGCGGAGAAAACGTACTGCATCTCCTCGCTTGCGTAGCGGGTGCAGAACGGGCTTTCGTAAGTATCGTATTTGCTCATAAAGTACCTCCGGGAATTTCGTCATGATGTGCCGGACAGCCTGTCCGGTATGATAAACAACACAACTATTGTAGCACAGTTCCGACGATTTTACAACCGTTTTTTACAAATTCTCAAAAAAATTGCAAAAAACTATTGACATTTTCTTTTTTTTGTGGTAATATAT
>CAMHBE010000010.1 GCA_946183095.1 uncultured Clostridia bacterium
CCCATTCGTACCGCCCTAAAGCCGTCATATTGCACAAATTTTCCTTGACATACGATATGTATGCGGCGTTTGAAAACAAACGCTCTGCGAAAAATTTGTACAATCTGCCGACTGATGCAGGAGGCATCAATGTGTCAGCTCAAACGCCGCAGGACGCGGCGCAAAAAGGCTGACACGATTTATTGTCGGCACGCCTGAACGACAATAGGTTTTTAGAGGAGCCCTTTATCTTTTCCGACTCCCCACTTATACCCGAATCCCCACACGGTTTGGATATACTTCGGGTTGGAGGGATCATCCTCTATCTTCATGCGTATCCTTCGGATATTCACATCAACGATCTTGTCGTCGCCGTAATATCCCTCGCCCCATATCTTGTTGAGAAGTGTGCGTCTGTCAACGGCATTTCCGCCGCTCCTGATGAAATATTCTATGATATGGTACTCCACCTGTGTGATATCCAGCGGCACGTCGTTCTTTGTGATGCGGCGGCTCTTTATATCCACGCGGAACGGTCCCGATATCAGCTCGCTCTCTGTCTCCTCGGCGGAGCGAGAAATGCTCACACGGCGGTATATCGCATCCACGCGGGCTATCAGTTCCGACGGCGAGAACGGCTTTGTAACATAATCGTCCGCGCCCATCATAAGGCAGTTCACCTTGTCCATTTCCTGACTTTTCGCGGACAGCATTATTATGCCTATAGTGCTGCTCTCGCTGCGCAGGAAGCGGCATACCTGCGTGCCGTCGGTGCCGGGCATCATGATATCGAGCAGAGCCACATCGAAGCGTTTCCCGCTTTTCCATGCTTCAATGGCTTTTTCGCCGCTGTCAACATCATATACCTCATACCCCGATCTGCGCAGGTGTATTACCACAAAATCGCGTATCGCGTCTTCATCTTCACAAACAAGTATGCGCTTTTCTTCCATTGTCTGCTCCTCTCACTGAAGTCTGAACAGTTCCCGCAGCTCATCTTCACCGGGCGAATATGTGTCCGACAGCCTTTGCGCGTAATACGAATAACCCGATGAAGGGCTCGTCCCGAGGGAGATGAAGTTTTCCGTTTCGTATTTCCCGGTATTCCCCTCGGCGGCGCCGAACAGCGCGAGCAGCGGTTCGCCGGGCAGCTTTGCGGATTCGTCATAGCCGAAAAAGCGTACGGTGCTGTCGGATATCGAAACATCTGCCGCGATGAGCGAACCCCACTTTTCCGGGAAAAACAGAATATAGTCGTTCTTGGTACCTATAAAGCTGCGGTATTTTTCTTTCTTGTATGTCCCCGATAGTTCGAGTGTGTACCATACTGTTGTGTTGACCTGCTCCGCGTCGGGGGATCCCGCGTAGTTCGCGAACGGCACCGAGACCGGTATCTCTATTACGCCGTCGCCGTCAATGTCGCAGCATGGGACATAAGGCGTAAAGCTGTTCGAGCAGCGGTAAATATTCATTGAACCGAGTGCAGGCGACAGGTAATAAAACCCGCCTGTGTAAATTATCGCATCCGTGCCGAAGGATCCGTCGGAGAACGCGTAATCTATAAATATGCTGCGGCAGCCCTTCTCGTCACAGTTACCGCATATAACATCCTTGATGCCTGCGTAACCGCTGTTCAGGCGTATCCTTATGAGCCGCTCCAATATATCTTCTTCATTTATATGGTACAATCCCGCCACCGAGCTTCCCGCGGTACGGTCGTTGGTTATCGTGAACAGGTCATTTGTTCCGTTACCGTCGGCATCGAAAATATCCATGTAGATATTTCTGATGTTTGCAAGCTCCTCGGGTTCGCCGTCTTTATAAGTCATGATGCTGGTGTAACGGTCGGAAGAGTTGCCGACGAGGTAATTCACTATGATAGACAGGGATCCGCCGCCGAGATCCTCAAACCGCACACTCTCGACTTCGCTGCCCGACGCGGCGAAGTCGTACACCGACACCCACCTGCCGTCCTGCTTGTCGAGAAAGTTCATGCGCAGCGACGAGCCGTCGGACACGTTCGGTATCTCGTAAAAAACTATCGCTTCATCGGTCGGTTCAGTGTCGAGGTCGGTGACGACGAACGCGCTGCGGTACTGTCCGCTTCGGGGGTATTTCAGGATGATATCGCTGTTTGTGGCAGTCCTCAGCGCGTCATATATCTCGGTCTGCTCACCGTCAAGGCGCGGCGGGCTCAGAAGTTCCTCTACCGACGCGCTTGAGCAGCCGCTCAAAACTGCCGTCAGCGCAAGCATCGCCGATATCGTCTTTGCTTTTTTCAGCCTTCCCGTCTCCTTTCGGTGATCTTCTTTCAGTTATTATATCACATTATCCGATTTTTTTCAAGAGGGATAAAGAACGGAATTTCAGATAAACAGACACAGCAATAAAGCGCAGAGTATATCCCTGCGCCCAGTCTGTCAAAAAAGCTTTATCTGAATATAATCTTATTTCGGTGCAGCGTCAGGCTGCCGCAGGTCAAGGGCGCGCAGCCCTTGTGCCGTCTGCAAAGACAGCGCGAACGCGCCGCTGCACCTACTTTATTGACACGCTGAGCGCAGAGTATATCCCTGCGCCCTTGTGTTCAGTATGTCAGTATGATCTCGCCGCCGTTCATGAAGCTGTCCATATTGGAATAAAGCTGTGTTACGAACATTCTGCGGGTCTTGAAAATGTTCTCGCCGTTGAGCTCGATTATCACCTTGCGGTCGGTGTTTGAGCTGTAGAACCGCACGGTATCCTTGCCGCCGACGCCGTTTTTCTTATCCTTGTAGTTATAGTTTATCTCGGCAAGCAGCTCGCCCTTGTCGCTGTCGAAATACAGTTCCTCCCCGGATGCGGAGATAAGGTACTGGTAAAGGTCTTTTACAGGCTGTTCGGCGGTAGGCTTACCGTTGAGCGTGAAGTTATGGACATCCTCTTCATCCTCGGACTGCGCCTTTATCGTTTCGATGCCGATATTCACTTCCCTGCCATCCGCGTCGCTGTATGTCACGCTGTCGAGGGAGTAGATATACGGCATAAGGAACATTTTTGAGATCAGCTGTTCGGGGTTCACCTGCATAGCGGCAATGCCCGACGCGTCAAATCTGTACAGCACGTCCGGCACCTCGCTGGAAATGCCGTAGAACCCGCTCACCTTCTTTGTTTCGGTGCCGTCGTCGGCAGTTACCGTTTCTGTGATAGCCTTGCCGAGCGTGAGGGTATATGTCTTGAGGTTCGTTTCGGTGGTGATGACGCACAGCGGGTCGTTCAGTCCCGCGATCTCGTAGTCTTTCTCCTCCAGACCCACCCATTCGCAGGCGGCTGCCGTGATGCCGAAAGTGCCGTACATGAAGTTCGGGGAATCGGTAAGGTCCGCGTATGCGGAGTAGGGTGATACCATTCTGTAGGAATAGACCTGTATCTCGTCCTCATTGTCGGAGGTTATGCTTTCGAGAACGAGGGGTTCATCGAGGTCGAAGCGCTCGACCGTGACTTTGCGGACTTCCTCGCCGGTCTGGTCGTAGTCGGGCATAGCTTTGAGGTCAACGAAAGCAAACTCCGTATCAAAGAAGCTGCTCACCTTGCTTTTGTTGAGTGTATATACGTTCCTGTCGTCTGCGGTGATGTAGAGCGCTGTCGATGATGTGGGAACATCTATGCCCACCTTAACGGAAAACTCCGTACCGTCGGAGAACTTCGCGGTGACAGTTGCTCTCGGTGCGTCAAGCCCGTATTTTGCAAGCTCCGAGCTGTCCGCGACTTCTTCTGCGAATTCCTTTGCTTCGAGCGCGACGATATTTCCCACCGCGTTTGAAAGCGAGGAAGTGTTCAGCGGTGCGGACGCTATGGACGCTATCGTCCATTCGATATTTCCGGCATCATCGGTCTTTCCGCTCGGCGTGATCGAGTAAGTCCCGATATCGTTCTTGACTTCGATGCTCAGCGTATCGGCTTCTTCGCGGCTGCAAAGGGTGAGCTTTGCGGCTTCTTCGACCGCGAGCGTCGGTTCTTCCGCCGCGGTGCCTGTATCAGCGTCCGTAACTTTTGCCGGCGCAGTGAGCAGCAGCACGGCGGTGACTCCGCCCAGCACTGCCAGTCCCGCCGCCGACAGTATCAGTATTCTTGCGTTCTTTTTCATAACAAATGTCCTCTGTCCGAATTATTCCCCCACCGGCGGCGGGGGAAATGATCCTGTATTGTTTCTGTACCCTTATGCGGTATAGTTGGGCACCTCTAAAAACCTCTTGCCGCCCATTCGTACCGCCCTAAAGCCGTCATATTGCACAAATTTTCCTTGACATACGACAGTATGCCTGCGAAAAATTTGTACAATCTGCCGACTTTATGTCGGCACGCCTGAACGACAATAGATTTTTAGAGGAGCCCAGTTGTCACAGTCTTCTTCTCTTTGCCCAGATCACGATGCCGGCAACTATCACGATAATGGGGATGAACACCGCGAACACGAGCCCTATCCACAGCTGCTGCGCGGAGGTTATCTCATAAGTCTCGGCGGTGAACGTCTTTTCTACCACTCTTATGTTCTGCACGACAGTCTCCGAGTTGGTATCGAACAGTGCCAGCGCCATTTCACCGTTGCTGTAGTTGGACGCGGTGGTGAAGTTCTCCGAGAACAGCAGGTCGCTGCCGACAGCGATGATCTTGCTGTAAACAGGCTCCGTACCGCCCTCGAACTGCACCTTTGACGCTTCGACTATAACATCGTAGCCCTGTTTCTCCGATGCGTTCGGATCCCAGTTCTCGTCGGCGTCGAACGGGTAGAGGATGCAGTTCTCACCGTATGCCCTCGCTATCGTCGTATTCTTCATGTTGCCCTCTTCCGTCCAGAGCGGAACGACGGGACGCACATAGAATCCTATCAGCGCGGAACCCTGCGCTTTCTTCATATTGGTATAGTATTCGGTATCGGAAACGGGTTCGAGATCCTGCAATACGCCTATCATTCCCATATACGCACGGGTGTAGTTTGTATCGTTCTGCAGGATATACCCCTTGCCTATCTCCAGACCCCACTCTTTGAGGTATTCATCGAGGTTGGGTGTCTCCGCAACGTCGGGAGTTGCAAGATATATGAGATCTCTGCCGTACTTGCCGCCGTTCGAGAGCCATTCATCGACCTTTGTTATCGAGTCGAGGCTGTAATCCTTCGTAGGACCGTTCATCACGAGAATGTCGGTATCTTCTGGTATCGCATCGACGCGCTCTATCTCGACCGTATTGGTGATATAGGCGTTGTCGGTGAGTATCTTTTCGAGCGCGGAACTGTCCGTTTCGCCGTAGCCTGTGAGGAACGTAACGACGGTGGGGTTCTCTCTCGATACGGACATTATCGCGGAAACGAGCTGTTCTTCCGCATAGCTTGCGGTCTTTGTGATGTACTGGCTCATATCCATGCCCATGCTGGTGTACATACTTATCTGTTCGTATGTGTAGTCATTGCCGTCGTTGAGCGTGTACTTCATGAAGCCGTTTATATCGAGTATGCGGTATCTTCCGGTCTTGCCGCTTTCCACGATCACCTGATATGTCCGCAGTGTTTCGGTATATTTTGCGGAGAAGTCGGGGTCGGTGAGCAGGTTCACGTACTTAACGCCGAACTTCGGGTTCACAGCAGCCATTCTCTCGATGAACTCCACCACCTGCTTATAGAATGTTCCGGCGTTTTCGAGTGTCTCGCGGTCGGCGGTAACGTAGAAATTCACGTTGTCGTCAACTCCCGCGATATAGTCCTTTGTCTCGTCGCCGAGGGTGAACATAGCGCCCGTGGAGAGATCGACTTCGAGACTGAAGCGGTCGAGCACGAGGTTCAGTATGACATTGACCAGCACGACAGCGGCAATGAACATCACGGTGAATACCACCGCCAGCGAGCCGTGTCTTAACTTTTTCGAGTTGAACTTTTTCTTTTCACTGTTTCCGGCTGCCGGCATTTCCGTCTTTATGGGGTCTGCCGCAGCTTCCTGTGTTTCCGCAGCAGCTTCCGTCACGGTTTCTTCCGCAGTTTCCGCAGTTTCCGCAGTTTCTACAGTTTCCGGAGTTTCTTCCGGTCGGGTATCTTCTGCAGTCTCTGTCTTTATATCTTCATTTTCTGACATTTGCACTTTCTCCTTATCGTATCATTTCTGGTGCAGCCCGTCCTTATGCCCATCTGCGTCTTTCGAGCACGCGGACGGTGATGAACAGAAAGACTGCCGTAACGCTGATGAAGAACACCACGCCGCTGATGCTGAAAATACCTGTGGTGAACTCGCTGTAGCGGTCAAATACCGATATATCCTTGAGGATATCGGAGATGAACTTTACGGGTATGACGGATGCAGCGACGTTTATCAGTGCAAGCGCCACGTTGAGAGCTATCGAGCCGACAGCGGCTACCATCTGGCTTTCGGTGAGTGCGGAAACGAACAGTCCCGATGAAACGAACACTGCGCCTATCAGTGCAAGGGCAGTGAAATTGCCGAGGATCAGCGGCCAGTTCACGCTGACAAAGAAGCTCAGCACCACGCCGTAGGAGAGCATAACGATGTCACCGAGCAGGAAAACGATGTACGCGGCGAGGAACTTTCCCGCGACGAGCCTGAAAAGCCCTATCGGGGCGGTCAGCAGGAGCTGGTCGGTGCGCATCTTGTTCTCGTCCGCGAGAAGCCGCATCGTCAGCACGGGTACGAATATCATATAGACGTAGAACATCCCGAGGAACACCATGGAGACATCCGTGCCGCCGACGCTGAGCGTGAACAGCCAGAAGAATGCTCCCGAGAACAGGAAAGATATGGCGATGAACACATAGCCTATCGGTGATTTGAAGTACGCTGCAAATTCGCGTTTTAGTATTGCGCCCATTACTTATCCCCTCCTTTTTCGAGCATATCGAACTTTTCTTCGGTCTTTTCGGCACCGCCGTACTCGTCGCCGGTGGTGAGTTTCAGGAACACTTCTTCCAGCGAGAGCTCGTTCGACTTCATCATCAGAATGGGGTAGTTGCGGGACGCGAGCTTGCGGAATATCTCGCGGCGCACGTCGCTGCCCTCTTTTGCTTCGATGTGGTATTCCCAGACTTTTTCGTCTATCTGTCTGCCGACGAATACCCGCTCAACATCGGTGACGGAGGAGAGTATCTTCTTGATATCCTCGTCCGCGCCCTCTATCTGCATGACGAGCTTGTGGTCTGCGGAAAGGTTGCGCGCAAGGGAATCGGCATTATCGTTCGCGACGATCCGCCCCTTGTTGATGACAACGATGCGGTCGCAGACAGCCTGCACTTCCGGCAGTATGTGGGAGGAGAGGATAACGGTGTGGTTGCGTCCGAGGCGTTTGATAAGGGTGCGTATCTCGATTATCTGCTTCGGGTCAAGACCAACTGTAGGCTCGTCGAGTATCAGCACTTTCGGGTTGCCGACAAGCGCCTGTGCGAACCCTACTCTCTGCTTGTAGCCTTTCGAGAGGTTTTTTATAAGTCTGCCGCGCACGTCTTCGAGCTTCACGATCTCGCATATCTCGTTCAGGTGCGATCTTTTCGGCATTTTGCATTTTTTCAGGCTGTAAACGAAATCGAGGTATTCGTTCACGGTCATGTCGAAATACAGCGGCGGCATCTCCGGCAGATAGCCGATGAAGCTCTTTGCCTTTATCGGGTCTTCCAGTATATCCACCCCGTTGATGAGAGCCTCGCCCTCGGTCGAGGAGATGTACCCCGTCAGTATGTTCATTGTCGTGGACTTCCCGGCACCGTTCGGCCCCAGAAATCCCAGTACCTGACCGTCCTCCGCCGTGAACGATATGTTGTCCACAGCCTTCTTCGGTCCGTACCGCTTCGTCAGGTTCCTGACTTCTATCATAGCTGTTCTCCTTTCAGATGTCGCGAGAGTGCGAGAGTGCGGAAGCCGCTGCCGCTCGAGACCGCGCATTCGCGCATGAGGAAGAGACTTTGTCTCTCCCTCAAACTC
Organism: uncultured Clostridia bacterium; assembly: GCA_946183095.1. Lineage (GTDB taxonomy): Bacteria > Bacillota > Clostridia > Oscillospirales > Ruminococcaceae > Ruminiclostridium_E. The sequence continues at coordinate 7,932 of CAMHBE010000010.1, forward strand.
CCTCACTACTTCCTTTGGACGCCAAAGGAAGCGAAAGCGTTGAGATATATTCTTGGCAGTTTTGTTATTATTACTACGGCAATTTAATAATGTTAAAGCCGGTAAGTCAAATATTTAGTTGCCAAAGTGATAAGATCCGATTACGTTTCAGATAACGCATCTTTACTCATAATAGTTTGTTTTCGTGATATTTGTATGATAATATATTGAAAATGTTCTTATTACTCCGTGAGTGCGCAGTCTTTGTCATGTTCGAGCTGTGCCTGCAGTTCCGCGAGACTGCCGAACTTCTGTTCGCCGCGCAGATACCGCAGCAGTGTGACACGCACGGTCTGACCGTACAGATCGCCGCTGTAGCCGATAATGTGCGTTTCCATGTTCTCGCGGTCGTCGGATTTCACCGTCGGTTTCGTGCCGATATTCGTCACGCCGGGATAGTCCGCAGCGCCTATAGCTACGCGGGTGCAGTAAACTCCACGTTTCGGATGCACCATAAAAGACGGTATCTCCTGATTTATCGTCGGGAAACCTATCGTTCTGCCGAGCTGCTTTCCGTGTATCACGGGAAGTTCATACCCGAACGGGCATATCAGCAGTTCGTCAGCGGCTTCAACATCGCCGTCACGGATAAGGCCGCGTATGTATGTCGAGCTTACCGGTGTGCCGTTCACACACACGGGCGGAACGATATAGCACCGTACATCATGCGCCGCGCAAAGGCTTTGCAGCAGCTTTGCGTCACCCGCGCCGTTCTTCCCGAAACGAAAGTCCTCTCCGCAGCACACTGCCGCGGCGTTCATCTCGCCGAGTATCCCCCGCAAAAAAAAGTCTTCCGGCGAAAGGTCGCGGATGCTGCCGAAATCCGGTGAGTAGAATGTTGATATGCCGAAGCGCTCCCGAAGTGCCGCTTTCTTGTCGGGGAACGTCATAAGGCACATATCCGTCCGCCCCGCGAACTTCGGCAGCACGGGTTCGCCGTTTATCACGAAAGCTGCCGGGGTCAGCCCGTACTCTTTGGCGGCTTTCAGCGCACATTCGATGACGGCGGCGTGACCGATATGCAGCCCGTCGAAAAATCCGAGAGCCGCCGCTGTCCGGGAACTCATACGACTTTCATCCCTTTCAGTTCCGACAGGTCTTTCAATCCGTCCGCCGCGCCGTCACTTTTTGAAGTTTCAGCCGCCGCGGAGGGTATCTTGCCGTCGTTTTCGGGAGCGCCGCCATAGAAGCGCTGCACCACCGCGAGGTCGCCGTTTTCGCCCCTTCTGCCGATAGCGATCACCTTGCCCTTTGCCGAAAGTATGCGGTAAGGTCCTTCGTCACGGTCGAGGTTTATCCTGTCTATATCGAGCACCACGCCGTTCATGAACATTCCCGTCTGCTGTTCGGTGAGCCTTGCGGCGGGCAGGGAGTTGAAGATGATGTCAATGGGCATCAGCAGCTTTTCCACAGCGTCCTTGCCGCCCTTTTCGCTTGCTTCCCTTATCTCGCCTATCCTGTAGCAGTCGCGGGTGGTGAAATTGCCGGAGCGAGTACGTTCAAGGCTTGTCATTATCGCGCCTGTGCCGAGTTCGACGCCCATATCGTGAATGAGCGTGCGGATATACGTTCCCTTTGAGCAGGAAACGGTCATAACTGCGGTCTGTTCATCGAAATGGTCGAATTTCAGCGAAAATATCTTTATGGGACGGGGCTTTCTGTCTATCTCGATGCCTTTTCTTGCAAGCTCGTACAGTCTCTGCCCGTCAACCTGCACCGCGCTGTACATGGGCGGTGTCTGCATGAGGTCGCCGGTGAAGCGCTCCATGAGCTTTATCTCCATATTGCGCGGAACGGGCGTATCGCAGGTAGCGAGCACCTTCCCGGTGATATCCTGCGTATCGGTCGTCACGCCGAAGCGAATGCCCGCGCGGTATTCTTTCGTATTATCCGGGCAGTAATCCACAGCTTTGGTGGCATTTCCCACAAAAATCGGAAGAACTCCCTCCGCCATCGGATCGAGAGTTCCGCCGTGTCCTATTTTTTTTGTTCCGCAGAACCGCCTCATTATTGCCACAACGTCGAACGACGTATAGCCTTTTTCCTTATAAATGCAGATGACACCGTTCATGCAAGAGCCTTTCCAATTTCCTCGACGAGCTGTTTTTTTGCATCTTCGAGACTTACGCCGCTGAAGGAGCAGCCTGCTGCTTTCTCATGTCCGCCGCCGCCGAATTTCGCGCATATCTTCTGCACGTCTGCGGTGGAGTTTGAGCGCAGTGACGCTTTCCAGCTCCCGTTCTTACGCTGTTTTATGACAACACCGACTTCCACGCCCTCTATCATTCTCGGTATTGCGGAAAGTCCGTTCGCGTCCTCGGAATCGACGGAATCGAGCTGTTCTTTCGTGAGCGAAACGAGAGCGCACTTTCCGTCGCAGTAATATTCTATATCCCGGTATATCGTTTCTTCGAGGGCGATGCGTGACTTTGTTTTGAGGTCGAAGAAAACATAATCTATCCGTGAATGGTCGAAATCGTATTCGAGCAGATCTGCGGCGATGCGGTGAGTCTCCGCCGTCGCGCATGAATACTTGAAGCACCCCGAATCCGTTGAAATGGCGGTGTACAGGCAAGCCGCTGTCTGTGCGTCGAGTATCTCCCTGCCGCCGAGTTCGAGTATGAGCTTGTACAGCGGCTGAGCTGCGGCGGCAGCGTGCGGTTCGATGAACAGCCGTTTTGCGAAATCGACGTGGGAAACGTGGTGATCCAGCGCGAACTCTATCTTGTCGCCGTACAGCTTATCGAGGTCGCCGAGCAGCTTTCTGTCCGCCACATCGACGGAGATGTACGTTTCCGGCTCGAATTCCTGCACCTCAACGGCTTTTTTCATAAAATCATAACGGTCTGAAATTTCATCCGCGCAGATATTTTTTGCCTTTTTTCCGAGTTTCTGCAAAGTGCGGCATAATGCAAAAGCGCATCCGAGCGTGTCTCCGTCCGGATTTGCGTGCGAAAGTATAATAAAGTTGTCATGTTCTCTGAGGAACGCTGCGGCTTCACTAACCGTCAGTTTCTCGGACTTCATAGCATCACCTTCCGTCGTCACTGTGCTGTCGTATTCACTCGTCATCGTCGTTCCCGCCGTCTTCGCGTTCATCGGCGAGTTCCGGGAGCGAATCGAGTATCCTGCTTATTTTTTCGTAGTATTCCTGTGAATTGTCCGGCACGAATATCAGTCTCGGCATCTTGCGCATCCTGATACGCGCATTGATGCGTCTTACGATGAATCCCGCCGATTTTTCGAGAGCCTTCACTGCCGCGTTCGTTTTCCCCTCTCCTCCGAGACAGGAAACGTACACCTTGCAGTATGAAAGGTCGCTGGTTATTTCAACGCGTGAGATCGAAACTATCTCACCGCTGACGTGCTTGTCCTTTATTTCGGGCAGCGCCGCCGAGATCTCCCTTTTGACATCTTCGGTCAGTCTGCCGAGGTCGTGCTTTGCCATGGGTACTTGCCCCCTTTCAGAGTTTGCGCGCACAGAGACCGCGCATACGCGCATGAGGAAGAGACGCTGTCTCTCCCTCAAACTCCCTCACTGCTTCCTTTGTGCGGCAAAGGGAAGCGAAAGCGTTGAGATGTGAACGCTGTATTCTGCTCCTATTACAGTTTGTACAGCTTTACGATAGGAGAAATGACATATATACATCATTCCGGTGCAGCGTTAGGCTGCCGCAGGTCGAGGGGTGTCTCCCCGATTAGCGGGGAGGTGTCACCGTAGGTGACAGAGGGGCTGACCGACAGACCGCAGCCCTCGTCCCGTCCGGAAGGACGACGCGAACGCGCTGCTGCACGAGACTGTCTGAGCGCATCAATCTCTGTATTCTTCTACAGTATAAGCCTCGAAAATATCTCCCTCTTTGATATCGGTGAACTTCTCAAGGCTGATACCGCACTCGTAGCCTTCCGCGACTTCCTTGACGTCGTCCTTGAAGCGGCGCAGACCGCTGATCTTATCATCGCCGACAACGATCCCGTCACGAACGATACGGATGCTGCACTTGCGCTCGACCTTGCCGGAGAGCACATAGCAGCCCGCGACAACGCCCACACCGGTTATCTTGTACACCTGACGCACTTCTATACGCGCATTGTCTATCTCGCGGAACTTCGGAGCTAACATTCCCTTGATCGACGCTTCTATCTCCTCTATCGCGTCATAGATGATGCGATAAAGTCTTATATCCACCCCGTCACGCTTTGCATTTTCCGCGGCTGCCGGGTGAGGACGAACGTTGAATCCTACTATTATCGCATTTGACGCATTCGCGAGCATAACATCGCTCTCGCTTACAGCGCCGACCGCACCGTGGATGACCTGTACGCGCACTTCGTTGTTGGACAGCTTTTCAAGCGACTGCTTGACGGCTTCGACGGAACCCTGCACATCTGCTTTCACGATTATCGGGAGGGTCTTCATCTCGCCTTCTTCTATCTGCGAGAACAGGTTGTCGAGCGTCACCTTCTTGTACATCTTGAACTGCTCTTCCTTCGCGTCGAACTTTCTCTTTTCGACCAGCTCTCTTGCGAGCTTTTCATCCTCGACTACTGCGAAGCTGTCGCCTGCGCTCGGTACTTCCGAAAGTCCCATGACCTCAACAGGTGTGGAGGGCGACGCTTCCTTGACTACCTTTCCCCTGTCGTCGCGCATTACTCTGACATGACCGACGGATGTTCCCGCGATTATGATATCGCCCGTGTGCAGCGTACCGTTCTGTACGAGCAGTGTCGCAACGGGTCCCTTGCCCTTGTCAAGGCGTGCTTCGACAACAGCGCCCTTTGCGAGCCTGTCGGGATTTGCCTTGAGGTCGAGCACTTCCGCGGTAAGGTTCACCATTTCGAGCAGGGTGTCGATACCCTCGCCGGTCTTTGCCGAAACGGGCACGCATATAACGTCGCCGCCCCATTCCTCGATAACGAGGTCATGCTCGGTGAGCGCCTGCTTTATCTTTTCGGGGTTCGCACCCTCTTTATCCATTTTATTTATCGCAACGATGATGCTCACGCCCGCCGCTTTCGCGTGGTTGATAGCTTCTATCGTCTGCGGCATGATACCGTCGTCAGCGGCGACAACGAGTATAGCGATATCCGTCATGTTCGCGCCGCGCGCACGCATTGCCGTGAACGCTTCATGTCCGGGGGTATCGAGGAAAGTGATATCCTTTCCGCCCGCATTCACGCGGTAAGCGCCGATATGCTGCGTGATACCGCCCGCTTCTCCGCTTGCAACGGACGCATGGCGGATCCTGTCGAGCAGCGAGGTCTTGCCGTGATCGACGTGACCCATAACGACAACGACCGGCGGACGGGGCTTAAGGTCTTCCGCCTTATCCTCCGCTTCCTCAAACAGACGTTCTTCTATGGTGACAACGACTTCCTTCTCGACCTTCGCGCCGAGCTCTTCCGCAACAAGTGCCGCTGTGTCAAAGTCTATGACCTGATTTATCGTACACATCTCGCCGAGCATCATGAGTCTCTTGATGACCTCGGTAGCCGTAACTTTCAGTCTTTGAGCGAGTTCGGACACCACGATCTCGTCGGGTATCTGCACTCTGAGCTGCTGCTTTCTGGCGCGTTCGAGTTCGAGACGCTTGAGCTTCTGCGCTTCGGTCTCGCGGTTCTTGCCGCCGAACTTGCCCGCGTTCTTCTGCTGGGACTTCTGGCTTATCTTCTGCTTCTTTGCGGAGAATCCCTCATCCCTGCCGTGCTTCTGGGTCGCCATAGTCTCATAGCGCTCGTTGTACTTGTCGAGATCGACGTAGCTGCCGCGTGTATCAACGCGCTTGGTAACTACCTCGCCGCGCTGTACGGCTTCACCCTTGACCTTTGCCTTGGGCGGTTCATTGGTCTTTACGGTGCTGAGATCGACCTTTGCTTCCATAGCGCGGGGAACGATCTTTTCCTTAGCGGGACGCTTTTCGGGCTTATTCTCCGGTCTTTCCGGCTTTTCGGGCTTCTTAGGCTGCCTGAAATTATCCGGTTTGCCGTATTTCGGACGTTCTGCCGCTTTATCGGGAGCGGCGTTCTTTTCGGGCTGCTTCTTCGCATCCCTGTCCTTATTCGCAGCCGGCTTCTCGGCTTTCTCGGTCTTCTCGGCTTTCTCCGTCTTTTCCGTTGCAGCCGGTCTTTCAGTCTTTTCGGGCTGCTTGACCGGAGCCTTTTCGGGAGCCTGAGCCTTCTCCGCTGTCTTTTCGAGAGCCTTCTTTGCATCTGCGGGCTTCTCCGCCGCCTGCTTTTCGGCGGGCTTTTCCTTTTCGGCAGCCGCAGGTCTCTCCTTCGGAGCCTTCTTTTCCGTTTTCTTCGCCTCCGCCGGCTTTTCAGCAGCGGGCTTTTCGGCGGGCTTCTTTTCAGACTTTTCCGCTGCCGTCGCAAAGTACGCTTCAAAGCTGTTCACCTGATTTGCCTGTGAAATGTGCTCAAGAACTATGTTCATCTCGCTCATCGTAATGGACGCGGCAGGCTTCTTTTCCTCACCCGTCCGTTCTTTGAGTATTGCGACTATATCGTTTGCGGCAAGCCCAAGATCTTTCGCCGCATCTTTTATTTTGCATTTCTGCTCTTTAACTGCCATTAGCTTTCCCCCGGTCATTGACTAATCGAATTGACGACCGACCTGTAGAGCCCGTCGTCGAGGACTGCCAGAACACCTGTCCTCTTGCCTGTAACTTGCTTTATATCGTCAAGTGTTTCGGGCAGCTCCGTCACCGGCACATTCGCCTTTCCGCACTCAAATCTGACTTCTTTTTTCGTTTTTTCCGAAAGGTCGGATGCCGTCAGCACACCTCCGACCTTGCTGTCGGGAGGCTTTACCGCTTCCGCCACCGCGTCAAACCCGTAAATGAGCTTGCCGGCTCTCCTGCACAGACCTATCGTAGTAAGCGTTTTACTCATCTTTTATCCGCTCCTTCAGACTGTTGTATATTTCGGGCGGTATCGCGCATTTCAGCGCCCTTTCGAGACTTTTCCGCTTCTGCGCTTTTTCAAGGCACCCCGCGTCGTTGCAGATATACGCGCCGCGTCCGGACATCTTCCCGGTGGTGTCCACCGATATCGTGCCGTCCTTTGTACGCACTATCCTTATAAGTCCCTTTTTCCCGAGCATCTCGTCACAGCCGAGACATTTTCTCATAGGTATGTTTTTTCCCATTTTATGCGGTTATCTCCGTTCCTGTGCATGGATGTGGGCGTTATTACCCCTCAAAGAAGCCGCTTTCCGGCTTGATATCTATCTTATAACCCGTCAGCCTTGCCGCGAGCTTTGCGTTCTGTCCCTTGTTTCCTATCGCAAGCGAAAGCTGGTTGTCGGGGACTACCACCGAGCAGGCTCTCACTTCCGCGTCGGGTATATCCACACTGATAACGTTCGCGGGTTTGAGCGACTGCTTGATAAATTCCTTCGGATCCTCGCTGTAGAGCACCACGTCTATCTTCTCGCCGCGAAGCTCCTCGCACACCTTCGTGATACGGCTCCTCTGCGGTCCGATGCAGGCGCCGAGCGCGTCAACGTTCTCGTTCGTGCTTATCACCGCTATCTTACTTCTCGAACCCGGTTCACGGCTCACCGACTTTATCTCCACGGTGCCGTCCGCTATTTCGGGAACTTCCAGCTCAAACAGTCTTCTTATCAGGTCGCGGTGTATTCTCGACACGCGCAGTGTCGGTCTTCTGTCCGCAGAAGAAACTCCGGAAACATATACTTTTATAATATCCCCCTCGTGGAGTTCCTCGCCCGGTATCTGATCGCTCCTGAACAGGAGCACCTCGTTTCCGTTCACGCTGACCAGCGCGTTGAGCGAACCCGTCTCTATCTTCTTCACTTCCGCGGATATCGCCTTGTTCTGCAAGTCTCCCCACTGTGCGACGAGCTGTTCGCGCTCGACTTCCTTGATGCCCTGCTTTATGACCTGCTTTGCGGACTGTGCGGCGATACGTCCGAAATGTTTCGTATCGAGCTTTATGGGGCAGATATCGCCGATGTTCAGTCTCT
>CAMHBE010000011.1 GCA_946183095.1 uncultured Clostridia bacterium
AAGGACGGATGCAAAAAAATATATAAAGTGCTTGAAAATACAGAGCGTATGTGGTATAATAGAAATGTTGAATTTTTATTTGAAGGTGAGAGAATGAAAACAGCCATAACGGACAAAACTTTGGCTTATGCGCGTTTCAACCCCGCTCATTTGCCCGATTCCGCGCTGAAAACGTATGCGGAGTCCGTGCTCGGGTGCGGAGCGGATTACATAGAGGTGAATGTCGGGACCGCCGGTCTGCTGGGAGACATCGACTTTTCCGGCAGCTACATACTTTCGATACATCAGGCATCCGACATATCGTACTGCATCGACCACAGGTTCGCGTATGTCGTACTGCCGTTCTTCCTTGTGGGAAGTCTTGACCTTATCCCCGAAGACCAGCCGGTGATACTCGAAAAATGCGCCGATGAATACAGCGCCCATGCGGTGATAATGTTCCTGCACAGGTTCACGTTCATCAGGCGGATATCCGCTATCAGGATTACCGGCGTTTTCGGCGAGAGCACTGCCAACCTCGTGAGCTGGTGCAAGGCGAAGCTGTATATGCCGATAGACATCTGCCCCCTGAACACCACCATGTCGGGGACTATGAGTGCTATCGACGCTGCGGACGCGGGAGCATCCATGCTGACGCTTTCATTCGGCAGGGGCTACTACTACACGGCGCTGGAGGAGTACCTTATCGGCTACAACACCACCCGCCGCATCATGCTCGACAACAAGGTGATAAAGGCGGTATGTACGGCGAGCTTCCTTTATACGGAGATATTCGGCGCGATACCTGCGGGTCTTGCAAGAATGATAGACACGGAAACTAACCTGACCGCGCCTGTCTATGATGCCGAAACGGGAATGCTGTTCAAGCCTTACAGAGTGCTGGGCGGCATACGCCGTCCCGAGAAGGACGATACCGTGACGCGCAAGATAAAGAGCCTCGGACTTGAGCTGGAACTCGAAAGCGCGGTGATAGAAGCTATCAAAAAGGTGGATCTCGACCTGTACAATGTCATCAAAAAGGGTCACGAGATAGATTGAGAGAAAATATGGATAACGGTTCTTTAGCATATAAATGCCCGTCATGCGGCGCACCGCTGCCATACTCGGCGGAGTCGCAGGATTTCCACTGCATCTACTGCGGTTCGCATTTCACGAAGGAGCAGCTCGACGGACCGCTGCACGAAGCGTCACAGGAAGTCTCCGAAGCGGAGAGGGAGTTCTACGAACAGGACGGCACCGATGAACGCAAAGTGACGTTCGGCAATGAGAATATGCTCTACACTTGTCCCGGCTGCGGAGCTGCGGTATTTACGGATTCCGAACTGTCGGCATCATCTCTGTGCGTGTACTGCCACAGTCCTGTCGTGCTTGCCGGCAGACTTACGGGGGATTTCCGGCCCGACAGGATAGTGCCGTTCAAAAAGACCCGTGAGGATGCGGAAAAACAGTTCAATGAGTGGATAGCGCCCAAGAAGTTCTTTGTCGCGAAAGGCTTCGGGAGCAAGGATTCCCTCGAAAAGATGCAGGGCATATATATCCCGTTCTGGCTCGCGGACTGCACCGTGAACGGAAAAATAACCGCCGACTGCTCAAAGACCATATCTTCATCGAGACAGGGCGATTATATCATTACAAAAGTTGCAAAAAGCAAGGCAGTGCGCGACGGGAACCTCAAATTCAGAGGAGTTCCCGCAGACGCGTCATCCAAAGCCGACGACGCGCTCATGGACAGCATCGAACCTTTCGATTACTCGCAGCTCATAGATTTTGATATGTCATATCTTTCGGGTCACAGCGCCCTTCGCTACGACGTGACGCGGGAAATGTCGGATCAGCGTATCGGGATGCGCGTCTCCCAAGCCGCCGAAGAAGAGATAATGAAGGATATCAAAGGGTACTCAACGGTGAGCGTCACCTCAAAGGACATCCGCGTTTCCGACCTGTCATACAAGCAGGCGATGATGCCGATGTGGTTCATGACATTCAGATACAAGGACAGACCGTATTATTTCGCAATGAACGGACAAACAGGCAAATTCGGCGGCGAGATACCCGTAAACAAAGTGCGGATAGCTCTTGTTTCCTTCGGCATCCCGCTGATAATAGCGGTCATACTGTCGTTTATTTTGGCATTTCTGGGGGCGGGAGCATGAGACTGAGAAAGCTGACGGTCTGCATCATAGCAGCACTTGCCGCCGTTGTCGCGCTCTGTATCACAGCTTTTGCCGATGATACCGGCCGCATCTGCGAGCTCATAGACGATGCCGACCTGTTCTCCGGATCGGAGACAGAGGACCTCTGCGGCAGAATGCAGAGCACAGCCGAAAAAACAGGATTAAACATCATAATCATGACGACCGACGACGTTGGTTCGTCAAAGTCCGATGCTGCGGTAGTCGATATGTGCGATGTCATGTACGAGGATATATGCGGCATGAACACGGACGGCGTGCTGTTCCTCATTAACCTTGACACACGGTATCATTCCCTTTCGACAAGCGGTTCCGCGATAAACTATTTCAGCGATTACCGCATAGACAAACTGTACGACTACATCACGAGCGATATGCGTTCGGGCAACTACTACGGGGTCGCAAAAACATTTCTCCGCACCACGGAGAGCTATTTTGACAACGGCAAGGTGAATGAGCAGCAGGAGGTACTCGGCTCGGAAGTCGATATGCGTGCATTCCGCAAGGCTCTGATAAAATATCTGCTTATTACCGGCTTCATCTCCGTCATCGCAGGTTTTATCATATTTGCCGCGATATCATCGAAGATGAAGCTGCAGCGTCCCTCCGCGCGTCAGTACATCCTGAAAAACTCGCTGAAGTTCAACGTTAAGCAGGATAACTACATCGGGACTTTCACCGAACGGAGATATTCTCCGAGAAGCTCGTCAAGCGGCAGTTCCTCGCACCGCAGCTCCGGTCACAGCTCTACCCACCACTCCAGCCGCGGCGGTCGTCACGGCGGCGGCGGCAGACATATCTGACGCTTTACGACGGAGCGAAAAGGCGCAAAATACTTGACAACTGCGGAAAAATGTGTTATAATGTAAAATGACCAGAATATATGGCCCATACGGACAGGCCGGTCAGACGCCGAGAGCGGTTTGGTGCCGCATTATTGATTGAGTTAAAAGCTCAAATTTTATAAGATGATAACTTTATAATCGATCACTTGTGAAACGGTCAATAAGAAGCGGCATAGTCCGAAAAAACCGAAAGAACGTATGCAACTTTACGGAAAAAGACTATTTTTGAGTGATGCGATACCGCGTCACTTTTTTGTTAGGAAACTGCTATGGATATTGAAAGACAAAAAAGCGCCCCTGTCTATGAAGCGCTTGAAAGATTCAGAAAACAGCGCGTGGTGCCCTTCGATGTTCCCGGTCACAAGCGCGGGCGCGGCAACCCCGAACTGGTGAAGCTCCTCGGTGAGCAGTGCGTATCACTCGACGTGAACTCCATGAAGCCCCTCGATAACCTCTGCCACCCCGTATCGGTGATCTACGAAGCCGAGCAGCTCGCGGCGGACGCTTTCGGCGCGGCTCACGCTTATTTCATGGTGGGCGGCACCACTTCCGCTGTGCAGAGCATGATACTGACCGCCTGCAAAGCCGGTGACAAGATAATCCTCCCGCGAAATGTCCACAAGAGCGTGATAAATGCCCTCGTGCTATGCGGAGCCGTCCCCGTATATGTTAATCCCGACGTTGACAATCACATCGGCATTGCCCTCGGAATGGAGACTTCGCAGGTAGAAAAGGCGCTGAACGACAATCCCGACGCGGTAGCTGTCTTCGTCAACAACCCCACCTACTACGGTATCTGCTCCGACCTGCGCGCTATCGTGAAGCTCGCGCATGACAGGGGGATGCTGGTGCTCGTCGATGAAGCGCACGGCACTCATCTCTATTTCCACGAGAAGCTGCCCGTTTCCGCAATGGAAGCAGGTGCGGACATGGCAGCGGTGTCGATGCACAAGTCGGGCGGGAGCCTTACACAGAGTTCCCTTCTGCTTGCAAACCACACCGTCAACACGCGCTATATCCAGCAGATAATCAATCTCACGCAGACCACCAGCGCGTCGTACCTGCTGATGTCGAGCCTTGACATTTCCCGCCGCAACCTCGCGCTGCGCGGGCATGACAGTTTCGAGAAAGTCTCGTCTATGGCGGAGTACGCCCGCGAGGAGATAAACTCGATAGGCGGATATTACGCATACGGCAAGGATATAGTAAACGGCAGCAGCATCTTCGACTACGATGTCACAAAGCTGTCGGTATATACCCGCGACATGGGGCTTACCGGCATCGAAGTCTATGATCTGCTGCGTGACGAATACGACATTCAGATAGAGTTCGGCGATATCGGAAACATCCTCGCGTACATCTCGATAGGCGACCGCATACAGGATATCGAGCGCCTTGTGGGAGCGCTGGAGGACATAAAGCGCCTGTACTCCCGGACAAGCTCGAAACTGCACAACGCAGAGTATATCGCGCCGATCGTCGCGGCAACTCCTCAGGAAGCGTTCTACGCGGACAAGGAACTGCTGCCGATACGCGAAACGGCGGGACGGATATGCAGCGAGTTCGTTATGTGCTACCCGCCGGGAATACCGATACTTGCGCCCGGCGAACAGATAACGGAAGAGATAATCGACTACATCCTTTACGCAAAGGACAAGGGCTGCTCCATGCAGGGCATGGAAGACCCGGAAATATCGAAACTCAATGTTTTGAAATAATTGATGATAGTCAATTAAACAGTTTCGGAGGTTTTTATGGATTTCTGGTTTTCCGAAATGCACACATCAAATGTGAAAATGTCGATACGCGTTGACAAGCAGCTTTTCAGCAAAGAAAGCGACTTCCAGCGCATAGACGTGTTTGAGTCGCCGGAGTTCGGCAAGTTCCTGACATCCGACGGCAGCGTGATATTTTCCGAACAGGACGAGTTCACCTACGACGAGATGATCGTACACGTCCCCATGGCGGTGCATCCCTGTGTCCGCAAGGTGCTTGTCATCGGCGGCGGCGACGGCGGAGTTGCCCGCGAACTGTCATACTACGACGAGATAGAGCAGATAGATGTCGTGGAACCGGACGAGATGTTCGTGAACGTCTGCAAGGAGTTCTTCCCCGACAACGCGAAAGGTCTGGACGACCCGCGCGTAATAGTCACGAACCGTGACGGGCTGCGGTTCCTGCGAGGCAAACAGGATGAATACGACCTTATCATAAACGACAGCACCGACCCGTTCGGACATACGGCGGGACTGTTCACGAAGGAGTTTTACGGGAGCTGCTACAAAGCGCTGCACGACGACGGCATAATGGTCTATCAGCACGGCAGCCCGTTCTTCGACGAGGACGAGGAAGCCTGCCGCGCTATGCACCGCAAGGCGTATAAATCGTTCCCCATAAGCCGCGTCTATCAGGCGCACATACCGACCTGCCCGTCCGGGTACTGGCTGTTCGGGTTCGCGTCGAAGAAATACCACCCGCTAAAGGATCTCGACCCCGAGCGCTGGAACAAACGCGGGCTGAAAACGTGGTATTATTCGACCAATCTTCACGCGGGAGCCTTCATGCTCCCGAAATACGTTGAGGACCTGCTCAAAGAAGAGGAAGGAGCGGAAAAGAAATGATGACTGTAAAATTTGACCTTATCGACCCGCTTGTTTATCACACTCCCGACTATGATGCTGACATACGGCTCGACGCGTTCGGAACGGTCAATGCCGAGCAGAACGGAGTAGGAGTGGAGCGCGCGATAACCGACACGGTGGCAGCGGCTCTCAGGATAATTTTCGATGAATACAGCAGGACTGTCAGCTACGCGGAACTCCCGTCGCGGCTGCCGGAACTCAGCAAAGCGCTGTCAGACCGTCTTACCGATATGCTCAACTACCCATGTTCCGCAGAGATCGAGGGAATATTCCCGACCGAGGAATCCAAAACTATCATAAACAGGCTGCAATTCGCGAAGATGATGGGCAAGCCCATGCAGGCTCCTGCGCCTGCTGCTGCACCGACACCCGCACCGGCAGAGCCTGCCGCACCCGCGGAGCCTGTGCGTGCATCCGCAACCGATGCGCCGGCAGCGTCCCGCCCGAAATTCTGCGGGAACTGCGGAAGCTCGCTTGACGGCGCTGTAAATTTCTGCCCGAACTGCGGCGCAAGAATATAACATTTCGGAGGTAAAAAGAATGAAACTTATGGTAATAGGCTGCGGCGGCGTTGCGACCGTTGCAATACACAAATGCTGCGAAAACCCGATATTTACGGAGATACTGATAGCGAGCCGAACAAAGTCAAAGTGCGACGCACTCGCAGAAAAGCTCGCGCCGAAAACGTCCGCGAAGCTCACCACCGCAACGGTGGATGCTGACAGCAAAGAGTCTCTTGTAAAGCTGATGAACGAGTTCAGACCCCATACCGTGCTGAATGTGGCACTGCCGTATCAGGATCTCACTATCATGGACGCTTGTCTCGAATGCGGCGCGAACTACGTCGATACCGCGAACTACGAAGCGGAGAACACCGATGACCCCGAGTGGCGTGCAGTTTATGAGAAGCGCTGCAAGGAAAAGGGCTTCACCGCGTATTTTGACTATTCGTGGCAGTGGGCATACAACGACAAGTTCAAGGCTGCGGGACTTACCGCACTTCTCGGCACGGGCTTCGACCCCGGAGTTACCAGCGTTTACAGCGCTTATGCTCTCAAACATTACTTTGACGAGATACATTATATCGACATTCTCGACTGCAACGGCGGCGACCACGGCTATCCGTTCGCAACGAACTTCAACCCGGAAATCAACCTTCGTGAAGTTTCCGCGAACGGCTCCTACTGGGAGGACGGTCACTGGGTCGAGACTAAGCCTATGGAGATAAAGCGCGAATACAACTTCGACGGTGTGGGCATGAAAGATATGTATTTGCTGCACCACGAGGAGATAGAGTCGCTCGCGAAGAATATCCCGAACGTAAAGCGCATCAGGTTTTTCATGACCTTCGGGCAGTCCTACCTCACACACATGAACTGCTTACAGAACGTGGGAATGCTCGGCACAACGCCCGTGATGTTCGAGGGACGCGAGATAGTTCCGATAAAATTCCTGAAAGCACTGCTGCCAGACCCGGCTTCCCTCGGTCCGAGAACCGTCGGCAAGACCAACATAGGCTGCATCTTCCGCGGCATAAAGGACGGCAGGGAGCGCAATATCTATATATACAATGTCTGCGATCATCAGGAGTGCTACAAGGAGACAGGCGCACAGGCTGTGTCCTACACCACAGGCGTTCCCGCAATGATAGGCACGGCTATGGTGGCGGGCGGCACATGGAAGGGCGCGGGAGTGTTCAATGTTGAGGAATTCGACCCCGACCCGTATATGGACGCTCTCAACAAGTACGGTCTGCCGTGGCAGGTGGACGAGAATCCCGTACTGGTGGACTGAGATGATGAACCAAAGCCTGCTGCCGAGAACAGAGCTGGGCGAGATGATGACGCCCGCGTATGTGCTCGACGAGAGCGCTCTGCACCGCAATCTGAAGATACTCCTTGATGTTCAGCAGCGCTCCGGCTGTAAGATACTCCTTGCGCAAAAAGCATTTTCCATGTTTGCAGTGTATCCGATGATCTCGGAATACCTCGCGGGAACCACCGCAAGTGGGCTGTATGAAGCAAGGCTCGGACATGAAGAGTTCGGCGCAGGGGACGTTCACGTTTTCAGCCCGGCATACAAGGAAAATGAGATATGTGACATAGCGAATTATGCCGACCATATCGTGTTCAACTCATTTGCGCAGCTGCGGAAGTTCCGCGGGTACTGCAAAGGCAAAAGTCTCGGCATACGCATAAACCCGGAGTGTTCGACACAGGATGAGCCTATATATGACCCCTGCGCAGAGGGCTCACGGCTCGGCGTTACGCTTGCGAACTTCGATGAAGCGGAGTTCGGGGGAGTTGACGGCATACACTTCCACACGCTCTGCGAACAGGGCTTTGAGCCGCTTGCAAAAACCGTGGAAGTTGTGGAGCAGAAGTTCGGCAAGTATCTGCGCAAATGCAAATGGGTGAACTTCGGCGGCGGGCATCATATCACGAAGCCCGGTTACGACATCGAGGGGCTTGTATCGCTGATAAAGCGGTTTTCCGAAAAGTACGGGGTACAGGTCTATCTTGAACCCGGAGAAGCCGTGGTGCTGAATGCCGGGTGGCTCGTTTCCGAAGTCATGGAGATCGTGCATAACGGCACGGATATCGCGATACTCGACACATCCGCCGCCTGCCATATGCCGGACGTGCTGGAAATGCCGTACCGCCCGCCGCTTTTTAACAGCGGACAGCCCGGTGAAAAAAAATACACATACCGCCTGTCGTCACGCACCTGCCTTTCCGGCGACATCATCGGCGACTACAGTTTCGATGTGCCTCTCCGCGAGGGTGACAGGCTGTGCTTCGAGGACATGGCGCTTTATACAATGGTCAAGAACAACACATTCAACGGTATGCCTCTGCCCGACATCGGGATACTCCGCAGCTCTTATGAGCTTGTGAAGCGTTTCGGGTATGAGGATTTCAAGGGGAGACTGTCATGAGTTTTTATATGCCTGCGGAATTTTCTCCGCACCGCGCAACCGTCATAGTTTTCCCCGAACGTCCCGGTTCATGGGGTACCGACCCCGTACCCGCGCAGAGAGCGTTTGCCCGTATCATCGACACGATAGCGCTCCACGAGGACGTTTACGTCATAGTTTCCCCCACAAATGCCGGGAACGCCCGTTCTTTTATTGCACCCTCTACCCGCGTGCGTTTTCTCGGCATACCAACAAACGACGCATGGGCGCGGGATATTGCCCCGACATTCGTTACCGACGGCACGGATATCCGCGGTATCTCGTGGAAGTTCAACGCATGGGGCGGTACATTCGACGGTCTGTATGCCGACTGGACGCTTGACGACGCATTTGCCGGACGTTTCTGCGCCGCTGCGGGCTTTTCCTGCACCGACGCAAGCCCGTTCGTACTCGAAGGCGGCTCGATACACACCGACGGCGAGGGGACGCTCCTTGTGACGGAGAGCTGTCTGCTCAGCGGCGGGCGCAATCCGCAGATGTCGCGTTCCGAGATCGAACGCACGCTATGCTCATATCTCGGCTGCACGAAAGTTCTCTGGCTGCCGCGCGGCATTTACAACGATGAAACCAACGAGCACGTTGACAATGTGTGCTGCTTCATCAGACCCGCCGAGGTGGTGCTTGCATGGACGGACGACACGAACGACCCGCAGTACGAGCTTTCCCGCGCGGATCTCGAATATCTTGAAAGCGTAACCGACGCAAAAGACCGTCATATCACCGTCCATAAGCTGCCAATTCCCGACGTACCCGTGTGCATCACCGAGAGCGACCTCTCGCATTACGTCTTCGAGGACGGAGAGGACACCCGCGAGGTGGGCGAACGGCTTGCCGCTTCCTATGTCAACTTCTACTTTGCAAACGATATAGTGCTCCTCCCGCAGTTCGGCGGCGAAAACGCAGAGAGCGACTCCCGCGCACTATCCATAATGCGCGGACTTCTTCCGGAGCGGGAGATCATCCCAATTCCCGCCATGGAAATAATCAAGGGCGGCGGGAATATCCACTGCATCACGCAGCAGATACCTCAGTGAATGGTCATACACACAAAGGTGGTTTTCCATGAAAAACGTAACAGTTTCTGCAGTGCAGATGCACTGCACACCCGATATAAACGAAAACATATCCCTTGCGGATAAACTCGTCCGTGAGGCTGCATCATCCGGCGCACAGGTGATACTTCTCCCGGAACTCTTCGAGCGCCCGTACTTTTGTCAGGAGCGCCGTTACGAATACTACGCCTATGCGCAGGCGGTATCTCAAAACACTGCCGTTCTGCACTTCTCCGCTCTTGCAAAAGAACTCGGCGCTGTGCTGCCGATCAGCTTTTACGAGCGTGACGGGAACCGCCTGTTCAACTCCTGCGCGGTTATCGACGCGGACGGCACGGTGCTCGGAGTTTACCGCAAGACGCACATCCCCGACGATCATTATTATCAGGAAAAATTCTACTTCACACCCGGAGACACCGGCTTCACTGTATTCCACACACGTTTTGCGGATATCGGTGTTGGAATCTGCTGGGATCAGTGGTTCCCGGAAACCGCACGCTGCCTGACGCTGGGCGGCGCGGAACTGCTGTTTTTCCCGACGGCTATCGGCTCCGAGCCTATCATAGAATGTGACAGTATGCCGCACTGGCGGCGTGCGATGCAGGGTCATTCAGCCGCAAACGTTATCCCGGTGATCGCGGCGAACCGCTTCGGAACCGAAAAAGTGGAGCCCTGCCCCGAGAACGGCGGTCAGAGTTCAGCCCTGACATTCTACGGTTCATCGTTCATCACCGACGAGACGGGCGGTATCATCGAGGATGCTCCACGCTCCGGTGACTGCGTACTGACCCACACCTTCGATCTTGACGCTGTTTATGAGATGCGCCTTAGCTGGGGTATTTTCCGTGACAGGCGACCCGACAGATACGGTATCATAACACAAAAATAGCGATACAAAAAATGATGAAAGGAGGTCTTGCAAATGAAGTATGTATGTGATCTTTGCGGTTGGGAATACGACGAGGCAGTCGGCGATCCCGATAACGGCATTGCTCCCGGCACAAAGTTCGAGGATCTTCCCGAAGATTTCGTATGTCCTCTCTGCGGAGCCGACAAGAGCAGCTTCTCACAGGCATGAGTCTGCGCATACGCGCTGTCCTTCCGGACGGGACGAGGGCTGCGGTCTGTCGGTCAGCCCTCTCTGCGGCTTTTGCAACGCAAAAGCACCACCTCACCCGCTAATCGGGGAGACACCCCTCGACCTGCGGCAGCCGGACGCTGCACCGGGACAACAGAAGATCTAAGAAACAAAAAAGCTGTACAGTAGCATTGACCGTACAGCTTTTTTGCTGCTTTATAGAAAAATGTTACGTTTTCGTTTCCTTTGTCGTACAAAGGAAGCAGTGACACTCTTTTTACTCGCTCTTGCTTTCCTTTTCGAGGACTTTGTAGACCACAGCCGCTATAGCCGCACCGATGATCGGAGCGCAGATGAATACCCAGAGCTGTGAGAGCGGAGTGCCGTTTCCGTTGATAGCGGCGAAAACTGCGGGGGCGATGCTTCTTGCAGGGTTTACGGAAGTGCCCGTAAGACCGATGCCGAGAATGTGTACGAGTGTCAGAGTAAGACCTATGATAAGTCCGCCAAATGAACCGTGGTTCGCCTTCTTCGATGTAACGCCGAGTATCGTGAGCACGAAGATGAACGTCAGAACGACCTCAACTATGATGCCTGCAACTGCGTTCCCGTTCACTCCTCCAAGGGTATTTGCGCCGAAACCGCCGGTCATATCCTTGACACCGCCGAGACCGAATATCGCCGCAAGTATGCCGGAGCCCGCAAACGCGCCGAGACACTGTGCGATGATGTAGCCTATGAGATCCTTGATGCTCATGCCGCCGCTGCAAAATACAGCTACCGAAACTGCCGGGTTGATGTGGCAGCCGGAGATATTGCCGACGCAGTAAGCCATTCCGACGATAACAAGTCCGAATGCAAGCGCCGTGAGGATGTAACCTCCGCCGTTCACAGCGTCACAGCCGACGAGCATAGCCGTGCCGCATCCGAGCGTTACGAGTACGCAGGTGCCTATAAATTCCGCAATGTACTTTTTCATATCTTTTACTACCTTGCCTTTCTTTTGTTATTCTATTCATCACAACGGCTTGTTATGCCATTGCAACTTCCAGACCTTGTTTGCTTTCCACGGTGAAGTTCTTCGATGTACCCTCGGAAGTCACCGTTATCGTACCGCCGTTTCGCACAGCCTTAACGGTAAGGACGAGTTTAGCTTCGCTGTCGTATATCTTCGTTTCGGCAGCCTTGCCGTCGTCAAGTCCGTATATGACTATTTTTGCACCGTCAGCGTAGTCGTATTCAAACCCGCGCCTGAAGTTGCCGTAAGCTATCATCGAGTTGGGCTTCGCGTACAGCGGCATACCGAAATAATCGTACTTTTTGGTGTACCACTTACCGCCGGGAAGCTCCTCACCCGTCCGGATATCCGTCCATGTACCAGTGTCGGGCAGGTAGAACTGCGCCGTTCCCTCCTCATTGAACACCGGAGCAATAAGCAGAGAATCTCCCAGCATATACTGCGTGTCGAGCTGCTTCACCGCCGGGTCGTCCGTGTAGTCAACGACCATTGCGCGCATCATCGGAACGCCGGTCTCATGCGTATATACGGCATTCGCGAAAAGATACGGCATAAGTCTTCCTTTGAGCTTTGTGAAATACCTTACGACATCACAGCTCTCCTCGTCGAAGTTCCACGGAACGCGGTAGGAACTGTTGCCGTGCAGACGGGAATGTGTTGACATAAGCCCGAATGCCGACCAGCGCTTATACAGGTCGGGAGTTCCGGTAGCCTCAAATCCGGAGATGTCGTGGCTGAAAAAGCCGAATCCCGACATACAGAGCGACAGACCGCCGCGTATGGTCTCCCACATACTCTCGTAGTTGGAGAAGCAGTCGCCGCCCCAATGCACGGGGAACTGCTGACCGCCGACAGTCGCCGACCTTGCGAACAGGCACGCCTTGTTCTTTCCGTAGTAGTTCTCCAGCACATCGAACACTGTCTTGTTGTAGATATATGAGTAGAAGTTGTGCATCTTGTACGGGTCGGAGCCGTCATGGTACATAACATCAGTCGGTATGCGCTCGCCGAAGTCTGTCTTGAACACATCCACGCCCATTTCACAGAGTGCGCGGAGTTTGCCGCCGTACCACTCACGGGCTGCGGGATCCGTGAAATCGACTATCGCCATGCCGGGCTGCCAGAGGTCTGTCTGGAATACCGAACCGTCTTTCTTCTTTATGAAGTACCCGTTCTCCATGCCCTCATTGAACATCGACGAGCACTGTGAGATATACGGGTTTATCCATACGCAGATACCCACGCCCTTTGCTTTCAGGCGGGTGAGCATCGCCTTCGGGTCGCTGAACATAGTCTCGTCCCATGTGAGGTCGCACCAGTTGTAGCCCTTCATCCAGAAGCTGTCGAAGTGGAACATCTCCAGCGGTATATCGCGGCGCTCCATTTCGTCGATGAAGTGGGACACCGTTTCTTCATTGTAATCGGTGGTGAATGAAGTCGTGAGCCACAGACCGAACGACCTTGCGGGCGGGAGCGCGGGCTTGCCGGTCAGCGTCGTGTATGTGCGCAGTACATCGGCTATCGTTTCACCGCCGAATACGAAATATTCGAGATGCTGACCCTGCACGGTGAACGCGACTTTAGATACAGTCTCGCTCGCGACCTCGAACGTCACCTTTTCGGGGTGGTTGACGAAGCAGCCGTAACCCTGCGAGGAAACATAGAACGGTATGGATTTGTATGACTGTTCGGTGCAGGTACCGCCGTCGTTGTTCCATACCTCAACGGTCTGACCGTTCTTCGCAAATGTGGTGAACTTCTCGCCGAAGCCGTAGATGCACTCGCCCACGGCGATGTTGAACATCTCACGCATATAGGCGTTGTCGGAAGTCTCGCTGTCGGCGTAGAAGCTCTCGTTCTTCTTTGCTGCCATACGGTTCTCCGTGCGGCTGAAGGATTCCTCGATATAGCCGGTGGTGCGCCAGCCCTGTTTTGTCAGCAGCTTATCGCCGCAGTAATATCTTGTTTCCCACGCGCCCTTCTCCGCGCCTATGACTACTTTCGTATTGCCGGAGATAAGTTCGCAGCCGCCGTCGGCGAGCTTATTTATGACGGGTCTGAAACTGCTGTCCTCGTTCAGCACGAACGAGGGACCTTTGCGCAGCTGTCCGCGGAAATGATCGACCGTTACCTTGATCGAATTTTCAAGTGTGGATGTGAAAGTAACTTCAAGAGCGGGGCCGCCGAGCATCTGCCCGCGGTTCGCTATCCAGCCTGTAGTGCAGAACACATGGATGCTGCGTTCATCTGCCGTTATCTCAAACGCTTCGGTGGCGAAGTTCACATTATATCCCGGCTTATTGAGCCAGAATCCGTCGGAAAATTTCATAGTCGCCGCTCCTTCCGGTCATCAGACATATTTGGGTGTTGTGCAGTTGCACGAGAAAGTGACTATCTTGTTCACCTTGCTTATTATGAGCTGACCTATGGGGTTGTCGTTGCAGCTGAGGTCGGTAAGTTCACCGTTTTTCGTAAGGTCGAGGATCCCTATCTTGTTGTTGTCACAGTGAAGCATCTGCAAATAAGGATTGCCTGTAAGGTCGATAACGGCTATCTCATTGTTGCTGCATAAAAGCTGCTTCATTTTGGGGTTTCTGAACAGGTCGAGCTTCTGCATATCGTTATCGGTGCAGTCGAGAACTTCAAGGCGGGAGTTCTTTTTGAGGTCAATGGAGCGTATCTGGTTGCCGCTGCAATATAACGAAACGAGTGCGGTGTTTTTTGTGATGCTGAGGGAACCCATAGCGTTATTGCTGCAATCTATCGTCTTCAGCTTTGTGTTCACGGAAGTATCTATTTTCAGTATCTTGTTGTCAGAGCAGTTGAACACGAGGAGTTTCGGGCACTTGCTTATATCTATCTTTGTAAGCAGGTTCTTGCTGCAATTGAGTGATGTGAGCGCCTTATTGGTGCTGATATCGAGTTCCGATAATGAATTGATGCTGCAATCGAGCTCTTTCAGGTATATGTTATCTTCGAGGTCGAGGTCGGTGAGCTTGTTGCCGCTGCAATAGAGTTTCTCCAGATTGAGGTTCCCGCTCACGTCTATCTTTTTGAGCCCGCAGCCGTTGCAGCTGAACGATCTGAGTATGATATTCTTGCTGAGGTCGTATTCCTGGATGGAGAGGCTGTTTGCAGTAAGGTCTTTCAGTCTCTCATTCTTCGACAGATCGAGCTTCTTGAACGGGTTATCGGAGCAGTCCAGCTTTTCAAGCTTCTTCATTCTTACCAGCGAGATAGTTTTAAGATCGTTCTTGGCACAGTTCAGGTATGTTATCTCCTTATTGGCGCTGAGATCTACCGCCGTAAGCGCATTGTACGAGATGTCGAGATGCGTGAGCTTTGTGCAGTGTCCGAGTGTCAGCTTATTGATATCGTTGTACGCACAGTTGAGGTGAGTCACTGAAGCGTTGTTCGACAGGTCTAAATACGTCAGCTTATTGTCGGAGCAGTCTATCGTCGTGAGCTTTGTATTCTTGCTGAGATCGAGGGAGAGGATGTTGTTCAGTTTGCAGTTGAGTTCCGTAAGTTTCGCATTAGCCTCGGTGTTGAGATGCGAGAGAGCATTGTCGGAACAGTCCAGCTTAACGAGCTTCGGGCTTTTTTTGATGCTGAGCGTCTTCATGTTGTTCCCGGCGCAGTACACCTCGGTAATCTCGGGATTTCCGTTGAGGTTGAGGGAAACTATCTCGTTGTCGGAGCAGTCTATGTATTTGAGCTTCGCGTTTTTGGTGAGGTCGATCTCATAGATGTCGTTGCCGGCGCATCTGAGGTATTCCAGAGCCGTGAGGCGCTCTATGCCCTTCATCTCGAAAACTCCGCTGCTGCCTATATCTATCCTGCTGCACTCCGCTATCTCCGCGTCCGTGAGTATGCCGTCCTTGTTGGTGTCAACATTTTCCGAAACGTAGTTGAAAAACACCTCATCGGGGAAATTGTCGCGGTTGAGCTTTACGCCCTTCACCTTTGCCGCGGATGCCCCCGCAGCGAGACATACGGCAGCGGCTGCCGAGATGCACGAAACGAACAGTATCTTGGTTGACTTCTTCATAAATAAATCTCCTTCTTATTATTTTTTCCATGTAGCGGGCGAGAACAGCAGCAGTATCGGGTATATCTCAAGCCTGCCGACAAGCATATC
>CAMHBE010000012.1 GCA_946183095.1 uncultured Clostridia bacterium
AAACGATCGGAACAGCCGGAGGAGTTGTACGCTGTTGAATCTGCATTCCGTTTACAGTCAACGATCCAACCAAACAATAACGAAATGAGGTATTCATAATGAAAGGTACATTTTTTAAAACTGCAGCCGCTTCTCTTGCACTTATAACAACATTATTCACGGCAGTGTCATGCGCCAACGCTTCGGCGTCAAATGCGACAGACACCGCAGATACTGCGGGGACCGCACCGGGAACAGGTAAGAATTACTCGATCATAAACGTTTCCTACGACCCCACACGTGAGCTCTATGTCGCGTACAACGAAGCTTTCAAAAAGCACTGGGAGTCCGGACACGATTCCACTGTAGAGATAACCCAGTCACACGGCGGTTCCGGCAAGCAGGCTCTCGAAGTCGCAAACGGCAACCCCGCAGATGTGGTGACTTTAGCTCTCGAATATGATGTGAACTCGGTACGCGACGCGGGACTTATCGAACCCGGCTGGGTAAGCGAGTTCCCGCTCGACAGCTCGCCCTACACATCGACTATCGTTTTCCTTGTAAGAAAGGGCAATCCGAAGAATATTCTCGACTGGGGCGACCTTGCAAGAGAAGGTGTCGGCGTTATAACTCCGAACCCCAAGACCTCCGGCGGCGCACGTTGGAACTACCTTGCCGCCTGGGCGTGGGCGCAGAAGGAGTACGGCGGTGATGAGTCAAAGGTCATCGACTATATCAAGAAGGTCTACGCAAATGTTCTGGTGCTCGATTCGGGCGCGCGCGGCTCAACAAACTCCTTTGTCGAGAACAAGCAGGGCGATGTGCTGCTCGCGTGGGAAAACGAAGCGTTCCTCTCTCTGAAGGAATACCCGGACGACTACGAGATAGTTACCCCGAGCATAAGCATACTTGCACAGCCCTCCGTTGCCATTGTGGATAAAGTTGTTGACAAGAACGGCACACGCGAGGTAGCTACCGAGTATCTGAATTACCTCTACTCCGAGGAAGCTCAGAGAATAGCCGGTGAAAATTTCTATCGCCCGTCCAATGAAAAGGTACTTGCGGAATTTAAGGATGTGTTCGACCTCAACATCAACCTTGTCACCATAAATGATTTCGGCGGCTGGGACGAAGCATTCGCAAAGCATTTCACAGACGGCGGACTGTTCGATCAGATCTATGAACAGGATTGATTGCTTTCTTTCTCTCTTTCCGATAAATTGGTATATCCCTGCCTTCGGGCGGGGATATACTGCAAAAGGTGTAGTTTTATGAAAAACAATAAAAGGATCATTCCGGGTTTCGGGATATCAATGGGTGTAACTCTCGCGCTGATGAGCATAATGGTGCTGATACCGCTGGCATCGCTCGTGGTGTTCACCGCGAAAATGGACTTTTCGGATATCATAAAAGTCATCACCCGCCCGCGTGTCGTTGCGAGCTTTGAGGTGACACTGCTCACCGCGTTCATTGCCTCGGTCATCAACGCGGTCATGGGTGTGATACTTGCATGGGTGCTTGTACGCTACAATTTTCCCGGGAAACGCATACTCGACGGTATGATAGAGCTTCCGTTCGCATTGCCTACCGCGGTAGCCGGCATCTCCCTCACCTCGCTGTATGCGGACTCCGGCTGGATAGGCGGGATCTTCGCGAACATGGGCATAAAGATAGCCTATACCCGTATCGGCATAACGATCGCACTGATATTTATAGGTATCCCTTTTGTTGTGCGCACCGTACAGCCCGTGCTCGAGAAGCTCGACCCGCTGTATGAGGAAGCTGCCGGCATACTCGGCGCAAGCCGCACGCTCACATTCCGGAAAGTTATACTGCCGGAACTGCGCCCCGCGATATTCACAGGCTTCGGGCTTGCGTTCGGGCGCTGTCTCGGCGAATACGGCAGTGTCGTATTCATCGCCGGGAACCAGCCATACGAAACGGAGATAACTCCGCTCATAATAATGTCGGAATTACAGGAATACGACTACTCCAGCGCCACCGCGATCGCGCTTGTCATGCTGGCTGCGGCATTCCTGATACTGTTCCTCGTGAACCTGATACAGATACGGAACTCGAAGATACTGAAAGGGGGGCACTGAAATGTCAGCAGGAAATAAGCAGGTGTTCTCCCGAGAAGGCAGCACCGGGATACACGCACAGACCGCAGGCTCGAAAGCTGTGAAGATAATACTGATAACCGTAAGTGTGATATTCCTGTTTGTGATGCTTGTGATGCCGCTTATAACGGTAATTTACGAAGCATTCCGCAAAGGACTCGTCCCGTACCTCGAAGCCATATCAGACTCCGACACGATAAGTGCGCTGCTGCTGACGCTTGAAGCAACGGTCATTGCGGTACTGATAAATACGGTTTTCGGATTGTTCGCGGCGTGGGCGATATCGAAATTCCGCTTTCACGGCAAGAAACTTCTTGTGACGCTCATAGACCTGCCCGTGACAGTCTCCCCGATAATCGCGGGACTTATCTTTGTGCTCACATTCGGACGACAGAGCGCCATATACCCGCTCCTCGAAAGCATTGACTTCATGGTGGTGTATGCAGTGCCGGGAATTATCCTCGCGACGGTATTTGTTACATTCCCGTTCATTTCCCGCGAGATACTGCCCGTGCTTGAGGCGCAGGGAACGGACGAGGAAGAAGCCGCCGCGCTCATGGGCGCAAAGGGCTTCACCATATTCCGCCGGGTCACGCTCCCGCATATAAAGTGGGCGCTGCTGTACGGCATAGTTCTGTGTGCTGCTCGTGCAATGGGCGAGTTCGGCGCGGTATCTGTACTTTCGGGGCATCTTCGCGGCAGGACCGTGACGCTGCCGCTGCAGGTGGAGATACTTTTCGGCGATAACAAGTTCATGCCGGCATTTGCGGTATCGTCGATACTTGTGGTGCTTGCAATAGTAATACTTATCGTGCGAAGCATCGTAGAGTATATCGGAAAGAGACGAGGCGAGTAGGGTCAGCTCCTTCGGAGCATGGAGGTCATAATGTATCTGGAACTGAAAAACATCAACAAGTCCTACGGCGATTTCAAAGCCTCGGACAACGTGAATTTTGAGATAGAAAAAGGCAAGCTCGTGGCTCTGCTGGGTCCGTCCGGAAGCGGCAAGACCACGATACTCCGCATGATAGCGGGACTTGAAAACCCCGACAGCGGTGATATCATCATTGACGGAAAAGTAGTCAACGGTGTTCCCGCCAGCGAGCGCGGCATCGGCTTTGTGTTCCAGAGCTACGCGCTGTTCCGCTATATGACAGTGTTTGACAACATCGCATTCGGGCTGAAAGTCCGCAGGATGAACAAAACGGCGATAAAAGAACGTGTTACCGAGCTTGTGAAGCTCATCGGACTGGAGGGCTTCGAGAAGCGGTATCCGTCACAGCTTTCCGGCGGACAGCGCCAGCGTGTGGCATTTGCAAGGGCTCTTGCGCCAAATCCGCAGGTGCTGCTGCTTGACGAGCCGTTTGCCGCCATAGACGCAAAGGTGCGTCAGGAACTGCGCAAGTGGCTGAAAGATATGATACACAAGCTCGGTGTTACGGGCATTTTCGTTACCCACGATCAGGACGAAGCGATAGAAGTTTCCGACGAGATAATAGTCACCAACAAGGGCAGGGTGGAGCAGACCGGCACGCCGATAGATATCTACCGGAATCCCGCGACCGCGTTCACATCGGCATTTTTCGGCGTGACTTCGGAGCTTAAAGACTATAAGGCGTTCAAGTCGTTCGATGAACTCGATGAGTACGACAAGGCGATAGTTCGTCCGGAGTTTGTCAAGATCACAAAGAAAAGCGAAGTGCAGAAATACAAAAGCTCTGCTGTCGAAGGCAGGGTCGAGACAGTGGAGTTCCGCGGAAACTGCATAGAGATCTCGGTGAGCTGCAACGGCAGTATTTTCAGTGCCCGCCGCAGTCTTGACGAACCTGCGGTTGCGGTCGGCGAGACCGTTGATGTGTTCATCTACCGCATCTTCATCACGCACGGCGATTCGGTAAAGCTGCTGAAAAACAACGCTGTCCGAGAAGAAACGGTAGTCATCTGAGCGGCATGAAAGCACTTGGGATAAGCTATAAAAATGCGCCGTTATCCATTCGGGAGCGTTTCTCGTTTGATGCGCAGAAACGTGGAGCTATACGTTCGGCGCTTGGGTCTTCCGTCGTTATCTGCACCTGCAACCGCACCGAGCTGTACTTCACCGACGCTGATACCGGTAAAGCTGCCGCCCTGCTCACAGAACTGCCGGGCATCGGAAATATCACGGAATACCTGCGTATCTACGAGGACACCGGCGCACTGCGGCATCTGTTCCGTGTGACCTGCGGGATAGATTCCATGATACTCGGCGAGGACGAGATACTGCGGCAGGTGAAAGAAGCCTACACGGAAGCGTCAGCCGCCGGCAGCACCGACTTTGAACTGAACACGGCATTTCAGACTGCAATGACCTGCGCAAAGCGGATAAAGACGGAAACGGCATTGTCAAAAACGCCGGTCTCGGCTGCAACTATCGCGGCGAATGAGGCGGCAAAGCTCGGCGATGACGTGAATATCCTGATGATCGGCGCAAGCGGGAAGATCGGCTCCTCAACGCTGAAAAATCTGCTTCCCCGCCCGAACGTGCATATCACCCAGACTGCCCGTGCGCACTCCGCCGGAACGATGCAGTATGACGGCGTGCGGACAGTCCCTTACGACAGGCGCTACGACTTTGCCGACAGCGCGGACTGCATAATCAGCGCTACCGCAAGTCCGCATTTCACGCTTACGAAGGAGCGGCTGGGCGCGGCACTGCACACGAAAAAGCCCCGGCTTCTGATCGACCTTGCCGTACCGCCGGATATCGAGCGCGGAGCTGCGGAACTTGACGGCGTGCGGCTCATCGGGATAGACGATCTCGGCGAGCTTGCAAGACACAACAACGAGCTGAAAATGTCGGCGGCGGAACAGGCGGAGAACATCATAAACGAGGAACTTGACGAGCTGCTGAAACGGCTTGCGTTCCACAGCTTCATGCCCGAGCTTGAAAAGGCGAAAGCCGCGGCAGACAGGCTTACGTTTGAGCAATTGCTGTACAGGCTGCGTGACGGGCTTAACGCCGGACAATTCTCGGCGGTGCTGAAGATCCTCGTAGAAATGGAGTGAGCAAATGGCATTCTTCCCGTTCTTCATCGACATTTCGGGCAGGAACATCCTGATCGTCGGCGGCGGCAAAGTCGCTTTGCGAAAGGCGGAAAAGCTGCTGCCCTTCGGCGCGGATATCGCGGCAGTCTCGCCCTTGTTCTGCGGGGGATTTGCCGCGCTTGACGGTGTAATGCTTTACTGCCGGGAGTTCCGTGACAGCGACATTGACGGTGCTTTCGCGGTCATTGGGGCAACAGACGACAGAGCGTTGAACGCGCATATCTACCGCATTTGCACCGAACGGAACATTCCCGTGAACACAGTTGATGACCCGGAGAACTGCGGTTTTTACTTTCCGGCTCTGGTGCAGTCCGGGAACGTGACCTGCGGCATTTCCACAGGCGGCGCAAGTCCGATATTCGCGCGTTACGTAAAGGAAAAAGCAGCCGGTGTGCTCGATGAGAAAACGCTTGCGGCGGGTGAGGTACTCGCAAGGTACAGACCCGTAATAAAGCGGAAGTTTCACACCGAGGAACAGCGGAAGTCCGCTGCGGAGAAGCTGCTCGGACGCTGCACAGACGGCAGGGAACTGCCGACGGACGAAGAAATAAACGAACTGTTGGAGAGCCTATGAGAATTCGCATCGGAACACGAAAAAGCAAGCTGGCGCTGATACAGTCGGAACTCGCCGCAAACGCGATAAAAGCGGCATTCCCGGACGCCGAAACGGAGCTTGTACATATTACGACAAAGGGCGACATCATACTCGACAAGCCGCTCGAAAAGATAGGCGGCAAGGGCGTTTTCATAGATGAGATCGAACGTTCAATGCTCGCCTGCGAGATAGATATCGCCGTCCACAGCGCGAAGGATCTTCCGCTTGAAATTGCCGCGGGACCCTGTATCTGCGCAGTGCTCCCCCGTGCGGACGCGCATGATGTCCTTGTTACCCGCAGGGGCGGGAAACTTCCGGAAAATCCGGTCATCGGAACGAGCAGTACCCGCCGTGCCGCAGGAGTGCGTAAACTGCTGCCGGGGGCTGTTGCCGCCGATATCCGCGGTAACGTAGATACGCGGCTGCAAAAGCTGTATGACGGGCAGTACGATGCCATAGTGCTTGCGGCAGCGGGACTTACGCGGCTTGGGGCACTGACAGATAAAAGGTTTGGATTTGAAAGCATCGGCTTTGAAACACTTGTCCCCGCGCCCTGTCAGGGCATTATCGCGGTGCAGTCCCGTGTCGGCGCGATCGCGGATGAGCTGCGCGGGATAAGCGACAGCGATACATATTTGTGCTTTGAGACTGAGCGAAAAGTGCTTGAACTGCTTAATGCGGGGTGTTCGTCACCGGCGGGCGCGTTTGCGGAAATGAGAGACGGTGTGATCACTCTGACAGTCACAAAGGATCAGCAGAAACGCCTTACCGGGACAGCGCCGGTGAGTGAACGTTTCTTACTTGCGGAAAGGCTGGTGGGTGCGCTGTGACGGGCTTTGTGTATATCATCGGTGCAGGCTGCGGCGCGGTTGACCTCATCACGCTGCGCGGGCTGAACGCACTGAAAAAGTGTGATACGGTGGTCTATGACGCGCTCATTGACACGGAACTGCTGACATACGCATCAGACGGAGCGGAGCTTATCTCTGTCGGCAAGCGGGCTGCCGCACATTCCGCAAAACAGGAGAACATCAATGCCCTGCTTGTTGAAAAAGCGCTTGCGGGACACACGGTAGCGCGGCTCAAAGGCGGCGACCCGTTCGTGTTCGGACGCGGCGGCGAGGAGATCGCTGAGCTGCAAAAGCGCGATATCCCGTTCTCTGTGATACCGGGGATATCGTCGTGTACCGCAGTCCCGGAGCTTGCGGGAATACCCGTCACACACCGGAACGTGAGCCGTGCGTTTCACGTCATTACCGCGCATACGGCGGACGGCGAGCGTGATTTTTCCCGGTACGCGGCACTTGACGGAACGCTCGTTTTTCTCATGGGGCTTGGCGCACTGCCGGAGATATCGGCGGGACTGGTTCGCGGCGGGATGTCTCCGGAAACTCCCGCGGCTGTAATAAGCGAGGGCGGGACGGCACAGCAGAAAGCGGTGCGGGGAACTCTCGCGGATATAGCGGAAAAAGCGGCGGGAATGACGGCTCCGGCAGTGATATCCGTCGGTGAGACTGCGGCATTCGTCTTTTCGTGCAGTTCACAGCCGGGTGCGCTTTCAGGCGTTTCGGTGACTGTCACCGGCACGGAAAGGTTTACCGCGAAACTCGCGGGACTTCTTGGATCGGACGGCGCGATCGTCAGACGGTACAGCCACCTGCGGATAGTCAGAAAGCAGGTGATACCGCCGCTTGAGGGGTATGGCTGCATAGCATTTACAAGCTCATACGGCGCGGAGATGTTCATTCGTCACTGCAAAGAAGATCGCATAGACCTGCGCTCTCTCGCAGGCGTGAAGATAGCCGCTGTCGGGAGCGGGACTGCCGGAACACTCGCGGATAACGGACTGACTGCGGACATAGTTCCGGACAGGTTCACGGTTACCGACCTTGCGGACGCGATAGCCGACAGCGCACCCGGAAAGGTGCTGCTGCTGCGGGCGGCTCTCGGTTCGGAACAGCTTGCGGAGCGGCTTGCAAAGCGGAATGTAAGTTTCGGCGATGTTAAGATATATGATACCGTGCGCAGACCGGGAATGCCGGCAGAGCACGCCGATACCGACTACATCGTGTTCGGCAGTACCTCCGGAGTGCGGCAATATTTTGAGGGCGGAAGCACGATATCCGGCAGAACAAAGACAGTCTGCATAGGAGCGCAGACTGCGGAGACTGCAAAAAAATATACCGACAGCGTGATCATCACCGCCGACCCGCATACGGCGCAGGGCGCGGCGGCTGCAATAAAAGGAGACAGAAAATGAGAAGGTTCAGAAGACTTCGCTCAAGTGAGGAAATACGCTCACTCGTTCGCGAAACAAGGCTCGATAAAGGCGAACTCATATATCCGATCTTTGTCATCGAGGGAGAGGATATCAGGGCTCCCGTCCCGTCTATGCCGGGGATATACCAATGGTCGCCCGACCGTATTGACGAGGAGCTTGACAGGGTCGATAAAAGCGGTATCGCGGGACTTCTGATATTCGGCATACCCGCACATAAGGACGAGAAAGCGACCGAAGCGTACAGCGAAAACGGCATCACACAGCGCACGATACGACATATAAAGGAGAAATATCCGCGGCTGCCGGTCATAGCGGATGTCTGCCTGTGCGAATACACTTCACACGGGCATTGCGGAGTTGTCTGCGGTCATGAGATAGCGAACGACAAAACTCTCCCGCTGCTCTCAAAAATGGCGGTCAGCCTTGCAGATGCCGGAGCGGATATCATAGCGCCGTCTGATATGATGGACGGGCGGGTGGCTGCAATAAGAAAAGCGCTCGATGAAAGCGGTCACATCAACACGCCGATAATGTCCTACAGCGCGAAGTTCGCGTCGGGCTACTATTCGCCGTTTCGTGACGCGGCGCAGTCCGCTCCCGCATTCGGCGACAGGAGGACTTATCAGATGGACCCCGCAAACGGGCGTGAGGCGCTCCGTGAGATAGCCGATGACATCGACGAGGGCGCGGATATGGTAATGGTCAAGCCGGCGCTCGCTTACCTCGATGTGCTTCGGGCAGCCCGTGACCGCTTTGACCTCCCGATAGCTGCGTACAACGTCAGCGGTGAATACAGCATGGTTAAGGCTGCCGCGGCGAACGGCTGGATAGACGAAAAGCGGATAGTGCTCGAAAACCTGACTGCGATAAAACGCGCCGGAGCGGACATCATTATCACATATCACGCGCTCGATGCGGCAAGGTGGATCGACGAACAATGAAAACGGAAATATCACATAAGCTGTTTGAACAGGCGAAAACGCTCATGCCGGGCGGAGTGAACAGCCCTGTCCGCGCGTTCGGGAGCGTAGGGCGCGAACCGCTGTATATCGGAAGCTCACGCGGTGACAGGATAACCGACGCTGACGGGAATGAGTACATCGACTACGTCTGCTCGTGGGGACCCGACATTCTCGGTCACGCGCACCCGGCTGTCATCGAAGCGGTGAAGAGTGCGTGTGAAAACGGGCTGACATACGGTGCGTGCCACGAGGGCGAGGTCATACTCGCCGAAAAGATAAAGTCGCATTTCCCGTCAATGGAGCTGCTGCGGCTGGTGAACTCCGGCACGGAAGCGGTGATGAGCGCGGTGCGCGCCGCACGGGGCTTCACAGGACGCGACAGGATAGTGAAGTTCGAGGGATGTTATCACGGACATTCCGACGGACTGCTCGTAAGGGGCGGTTCGGGACTGCTCACAAACTCCGTTCCCGACAGCGCGGGAGTTCCCGCGGGCTTCACGGATAACACGCTGCTTGCAAGGTTCAATGACCCGGATTCGGTACAGGCACTGTTCGGGCGTTATCCGGACAGTATCGCCGCGGTGATCGTCGAGCCATGTGCAGCGAATATGGGCGTTGTGCCGCCGAAGGACGGTTTTTTGCAGTCGCTTCGTGACATTACGGAAAAGTACGGTGCGCTGCTGATATTCGACGAAGTGATAACGGGATTCCGGCTGTCAGCAGGCGGCGCACAGGAGCTTTACGGCATAAAGCCCGATATGACCGCGCTCGGCAAGATAGTCGGCGGGGGAATGCCACTCGCGGCATACGGCGGAAAACGTGAGATAATGGAGCACGTCGCACCTCTCGGCGCTGTATATCAGGCGGGAACGCTCTCGGGTAATCCGATAGCGACGGCTGCCGGGACAGCGCAGATTACCGGGATAGAAAACACCCCCGATCTGTACCCGGAACTTGAAAGAAAGAGCGCGGTGCTTGAAAATGCCGCAAGAAAAGCGGGACTTAATGTGAACAGGTGCGGATCGCTGATGACGGTGTTTTTTACGGATGCACGGGTCGCTGACTACGAAACTGCGCTGACTGCAAACAGAGAGGAGTATGCGAGTTTTTTTTCGTACCTGCTGGATAACGGCATCTACGCAGCTCCGTCACAGTTTGAGGCGATGTTCGTTTCATACGCGCACACCGATGAAGATATAGCAAAAACAGCAGAAATGATCGCACATTACAGGAAGGAGAACAGATATGGCAGTTGATTACTCAACACTCAAAAAAGGCGGATTTATGCGCCAGAAGCAAAAAGACAATTTCTCGCTGCGATTACGCGTTGTCGGCGGCAACGTCACTGCGGAGCAGCTCGCGAAGATAGCGGAGGTAGCCGAAAAATACGGCGACGGTCACGTTCATCTGACCTCGCGCCAGAGCATCGAGATACCGTTCATCAAGCTCGCTCAGATAGACGAAGTGAAGAACGCTCTCGCCGAGGGTGATGTACAGCCCGGAGTCTGCGGTCCCCGGGTGCGCACCATTACCGCCTGTCAGGGAAGCGCTGTATGCCCCGGCGGGTGCATCGACACCTACGAGCTTGCAAAAGAGCTTGACGAGCGGTACTACGCGCGTGAGCTCCCGCACAAGTTCAAATTCGGCATAACCGGCTGTCAGAACAACTGTCTCAAAGCGGAGGAAAACGACCTCGGCATAAAGGGCGGTCTGAAGGTGAGCTGGAAGGAGCAGGACTGCATACATTGCGGCGTGTGCGAAAAGGTCTGTCGGGCGCAGGCGATAACCGTGCAGGACGGCAGGATCTCTGTTGACGAGGGCAGATGCAACTTCTGCGGACGGTGTGTGAAGTCCTGCCCGACAGACGCGTGGGACTCTGTCAGCGGCTACATCGTATCATTCGGCGGGCTGTTCGGAAACAGCATCGCAAAGGGCGAGCCGATAGTTCCGTTCATCGAGGATCACGACGCGCTCATGAGAGTATGCGACGCGGCGATAGAGTTCTTCGCGGAGAATGCAAGACCCAGCGAGCGTTTTCGTTTCACGCTCGACCGGGTGGGTCATGACAAGTTCCGCGAAGTGATACTGAAAGCGATAAACGAGAAATGAAGACCGAAAGAATAAAGACCGATATACTCATCATCGGCGGAGGGACTGCGGGCTGTTATGCGGCGGTGACGGCTGCCGAAAACTCAGACAAGCAGATACTTATATGCGAAAAGGCGCACGTCAGGAGAAGCGGCTGCCTCGCTGCGGGAGTGAACGCGCTCAACGCGTATATCACCGAGGGCAGAACTCCGAGGGATTACGCCGATTACTGCATGAACGATGCGGCGGGGATAGCTCGGGAAGACCTGCTGCTCACCATGTCCGAGCGGCTGAACGCTGTCACGGAGAGACTTGAAAAAGAAGGGCTGGTCATTCTCAAAGACGAGCATGGAAAATACGTCACCCGCGGGAACCGCAACATCAAGATAAACGGTGAGAACATCAAGCCGCTGCTTGCGGGAATGGCGGAGCGTCAGCCGAACGTGAGCATTTTGAACCGCGTGAACATCATCGACATCGACGTTGCCGACGACCGCGTGAACGGCGCGTTCGGCATCGGCATTGAGAACGGCACCTTCTATGTTATCGAAGCGTCTGCCGTTCTTATCGCAACGGGCGGTGCGGCAGGGCTCTACAAGCCGAACGATCCCGGCTTTTCACGGCACAAGATGTGGTACTGCCCGTTCAATACCGGCGCCGGCTATGCTATGGGGATCCGTCACGGCGCGGAGATGACGACGTTCGAGATGCGCTTTATCGCTCTGCGCTGCAAAGACACGATAGCACCGACCGGAACGCTTGCTCAGGGGGTAGGTGCAAAGCAGATAAACTCTCTCGGTGAGGTCTATGAGCAGAAGTACGGACTGACGACCTCGGAGCGCGTTTACGGTACAGTCGCGGAGAATGCGGCGGGCAGAGGACCCTGCTTCCTGCAAACGAAAGGCATCACAAAGGAGCAGGAACAGTCCCTTCTCAAAGCCTACCTCAATATGGCACCGTCGCAGACACTTCACTGGACAGAAAGCGGCGAACTGCCGAGCGAATACAACGTTGAGATCGAAGGCACGGAGCCGTACATTGTCGGCGGGCATACCGCAAGCGGCTTCTGGGTCGATACCGACCGCGCCACCACAATAAAGGGTCTGTACGCGGCGGGAGACGTTTCCGGCGGCGCACCGCAGAAGTATGTCACCGGCGCGCTTGCCGAGGGCGAGATAGCCGCGCTTGCAATGCTGAACTATCTCGGAAACGCCGTGCGGGGAAGTATTTCCGAAGAGAGCATTTCCGCGCACGAAAAAGAGATATCGGTGTCTCTCGGAAATTCCGGCAGCCCTTATACAGCGGAACAGCTCGAAGAAGCGATGCAGACCGTGATGGACAGTTACGCGGGCGGGATAAAGACGAACTACCGCTTCTCGGAGAAAAGTCTCGGTATCGCCGACCGCAGGATAGTGCAGCTGCAAGCTCTTTCGGACAGACTACACGCTGACGATATGCAGGAGCTTATGCACATTTACGAGCTGCGGGAAAGGCTCACCGTCTGCCGCACGGTAATAGCGCACCTTAAAGCCCGGCATGAAACACGCTGGCACTGCTTTGCCGAAAATACCGACTATCCGGAGCGTGATGACGAACGTTGGAACGTGTTTGTAAACTCCCGCTTCGTGAACGGCGAGACCGAGATCATTTTAAGGAGAGTGAGCGGCAGTTGAGTATTGAGATAGATAAGCTGAAATGTATCGGCTGCGGTAAATGCCGCGATGTCTGCCCCGGAACGCTCATCGCGCTCGACAGTGACCGCCGCGCTTATATAAAATACCCGCGTGACTGCTGGGGCTGCACGAGCTGTATAAAGGAATGTCCCGTGTATGCCATACGGTTCTTTCTCGGCGCGGATATGGGCGGTATGGGAAGCCGTATGCATACGGAAATGAACGGTGATATACTCGACTGGCTCATAGAAAAGCCGGACGGTGAGACTGTGAAAATATCCGTCGACACAAGAGAATCAAACAAATATTAGGAGATGATGTTATGCCAGAATTATCGCATCTTGACGAGCTTGAAGCAGAAGCGGTCTACATAATCCGCGAAGTTGCCGCGGAGTGCGAAAAGCCCGTGATGCTCTACTCTATCGGAAAGGACAGCTCGGTGATGCTGCATCTTGCGCTGAAAGCGTTCTATCCCGAGAAGCCGCCGTTCCCGTTCCTGCACGTCAATACGACATGGAAATTCAGGGAAATGATAAATTTTCGCGACGAGACAGCAAAAAAACTCGGTATCGAGATGATCGAATACATCAACGAGGACGGAGTGAAGCAGGGCATAAACCCCTTCGATCACGGCGCGGCTTACACCGATATTATGAAAACACAGGCGCTCAGGCAGGCGCTCGACAAGTACGGCTTCACCGCGGCGTTCGGCGGCGGGAGACGTGATGAGGAGAAGTCCCGCGCCAAGGAGCGCATTTTCTCGTTCCGAAGCGCGTCTCACGCGTGGGATCCGAAGAACCAGCGCCCGGAGATGTGGAAGCTCTACAACACGAAGATCAACAAGGGTGAGAGCATACGCGTGTTCCCGATATCAAACTGGACGGAAAAAGATATATGGCAGTACATTCGCCGCGAGAACATCGACATCGTGCCCCTGTATTTCGCCGCAGTGCGTCCGGTGGTGGAGCGCGACGGGAACATCATAATGGTAGATGACGAGAGGTTCCCGCTCCGGGAGGGCGAGGTGCCGCAGATGAAGTCGGTGCGTTTCCGCACACTCGGATGTTACCCGCTTACCGGCGGTATAGAGAGCACCGCGTCAACGCTTGACGAGATAATCGAAGAAACTCTTGCGAGCGTCGAATCCGAGCGCACTTCCCGCGTTATCGACAACGAGGCTGCGGGAAGTATGGAACGCAGAAAGAGAGAGGGGTATTTCTGATGAGCAAGGGATTATTGAAATTCATCACCTGCGGGAGCGTTGACGACGGCAAATCCACGCTCATAGGACATATCCTCTACGACGCGAAGCTGATATATGCCGATCAGGAAAGGGCGCTCGAACTCGACAGCAAGGTGGGCAGCACCGGCGGGCAGATTGACTACTCGCTGCTGCTCGACGGGCTTATGGCGGAGCGGGAGCAGGGGATAACGATAGATGTTGCGTACCGCTATTTCACTACCGATGCCCGCAGCTTCATCGTCGCGGACACTCCCGGTCACGAGGAATACACCCGGAATATGGCGGTGGGAGCGTCCTTTGCTGAACTTGCGATAATTCTTGTTGACGCTTCGCAGGGCGTTCTTGTGCAGACCCGCAGACACGCCCGGATATGCAGTCTCATGGGTATAACGCACTATGTTTTCGCCGTCAACAAAATGGATCTGGTGCAATATTCCGAGAGCCGTTTTATCGAAATTCTCGCACAGATCAAAGAGCTTGCCGCGGACCTTGAACTCGGCGACGTCAATGTCATACCGCTGTCCGCGACGGCAGGCGACAACGTGACTTCGCCTTCCGCGAATATGCCGTGGTATTCCGGCGAAACGCTGCTGAAATATCTTGAAAATGTTGATGTAAGCGGCAGCGGCAGTACCGAAAAGTTCTATATGCCGGTGCAGCGTGTGTGCCGTCCCGACCGCACGTTCCGCGGATCTCAGGGTCAGGTCGAAGCGGGCAGCGTCTCTGTCGGCGATACCGTGCGGAT
Organism: uncultured Clostridia bacterium; assembly: GCA_946183095.1. Taxonomy (GTDB): domain Bacteria; phylum Bacillota; class Clostridia; order Oscillospirales; family Ruminococcaceae; genus Ruminiclostridium_E. The sequence goes on from CAMHBE010000012.1 coordinate 14,771, forward strand.
ATTGCCCAGCGGCGAGACTGCCGCCGTAAAGGGCATTCTCGTTGCCGACAGGCAGGCGGATGCCGCGTATGCCGGACAGCCCGTAACGATAACGCTTGACCGCGAAGTCGATGTTTCACGCGGCTGTGTTATCACGAAAGACGAGGATATCTCCGCTTACGGAACGCTTGACGTTTCGCTGCTGTGGACGGACGACATTGAGCTGAACATCGGCGGTGACTGTCTTGTGAAGCTCGGAACGAAGCTGATACCTGCTGTTGTCACCGAAATAAAGTATGCTGTCGATGTGAACACGGGCGAGCATATCTCCGCCGGAACTCTCGGAAAGAACGGGATAGCACTATGTACGATAAAACTCTCGGAGCCGATAACCGCCGACAGATTCGCACTGCACAAGACCCTCGGTGAGCTTATCCTCATCGACCGCGTGACGAATATGACAGCGGCTTGCGGAGTAGTGGAAGATGTGCTCGACAAGGCTGTTTCCGGGCAGGAAAAAGCCGCGTTCACCGACGGAGTTCTCACGGCGAGAGGCGACCTTTTCGAGGAATTTTATTATGACGTGAACAGCTACAATGTATTTCACGCGCAGACCATAAACAGCACATTCCGTGTCGGGGACGAGATACCTGTGCGCGGGAAGAGCTTCGCGTACCCGGATGATTTTGACATCATCGTGATGCGGGACAGAGTTGCTGTGCTGATACGCAATAAAAAAGTCGAACGGCTCATAAGGTTCGATGATTACTATTACGACTGCACCGCTCCGATAGTCAACGGGCGCGGTTTTGCCGTGCTCGCGAAAAACGGTGAGGACGTAAAGCGGTTCATTGCGGAATACGAAAAGTCCGACGAAAGATCTCTCCCGGAGTTGTTCGGGAAGTGGCTGGATTTCGACACTTACCGGAAAATATACATTTCGGGTGCATATATCTGATAATATGGCTTCTCTTTCACATTCCTCATACGTCTCTTTCCCGATATTTGTTATCTTCGTCTTTGCGCTTCCTGCATCCGGGGACAATGAAGATCGGGTCGTAAATAA
>CAMHBE010000013.1 GCA_946183095.1 uncultured Clostridia bacterium
CGAGACACGCCAGATAACCGACAAGCTCAAAGAGCTCGAACGCGAGGGCTTCCAGTTTGAAGCCGCCGAAGCCAGTTTCGAGCTTCTTGTCCGCAAAGAACTCGGCAAATTCACCCCGCATTTCGAGATAGATCATTACAGGATAATCTCGTCAATGGACAGCCTTGACGGCACCCCCTACACCGAGCTTGCAAACGCCATTGTCAAGGTCAGGGTAGGCGACAAGTACGAAATAACCGCCGATGAGGGCGAAGGTCCCGTGAATGCAATAGACAAGGCTCTCCGAAAAGCACTCGAAGTATTCTACCCCGAACTCCGCAAAATGCACCTCTCCGACTTCAAGGTGCGCGTCATCACGTCAAACGACAGTACAGCCGCCGTTACACGCGTTCTTATCGAAAGTACCGACGGCGAAAACACATGGACTACTGTGGGCGCATCCCGCGATATCATCAACGCCAGTGTGCTGGCACTCAAAGACTCTATAGAGTTCATGCTCAAAGACGTGTGAGAGACAGTGCCTCGCCCCGGGGGCGGGCAACATGAGGGCAGGGCTTTGCCCGCGCTGCCGGACAATAACATCCGGATCGGGACTTATGTCAGGATGTATGAGAACAGACCTGATAATAGTCGAAGGGCTTCCGGGCAGCGGCAAGAGTGCTATAATGTCAAATATGAAATGTATATCTGAAAGCTCCATGTTAAGGAGGAACTGCTAATGATAAACAAGTTGAAACACCGCATCAGCGAATATTTCGTAGGTCAGGAGGAGACAACGGATAATCTGCTGATCTGCCTGTTATCCGGCGGTCACTTATTGCTTGAGGGAGTTCCGGGCGTCGGTAAGACCACTCTTGCTTCCACGCTGGCGAAGTCTGTGGACTGCGATTTCGGCAGGATACAGTTCACGCCCGATACTCTCCCCACCGATGTTATGGGTACAGAGATATTCAATATGAAGACCGGCGAGTTTGAGTACCGCGAGGGGGCGATAATGCACCAGATAGTGCTTGCGGACGAGATAAACCGCACCTCTCCGAAAACGCAGGCGAGCCTTCTTGAAGCAATGGCAGAGGGACAGACGACCGTAGGCGGAGTAAAGCATAAGCTGCCCGAGCCGTTTATGGTGATCGCAACGCAGAATCCGGTCGGGTTCATGGGTACATATCCCCTGCCGGAAGCGCAGATAGACCGCTTTATGATGAAGATAAACATAGACTATCCCGACGAAGCCGAAGAGCTGCGAATGACTAAGAATATGCTCGCCGGAAAGACCGTTGATACCGCTGAAAGCGTCATAACCGCTGCCGATGTGATAAAGCTCCGGGAGCAGACGGCAGCGGTTGCCATAAAGGATAATGTGATACTCTACGCGAGAAGCATAGCGGAAATGACAAGAAATGAAAAGCGTTTCGTCCTCGGTGTAAGTCCGAGAGCCGTTCTCGCTCTCGTGAAAGCGTCGCAGGCGAAGGCTTTGCTCGAAGGGCGGGATTTCGTAAAGCCCGACGACATAAAGGCGGTGGCGCCGTTCGTGCTCGGGCATCGCCTTACTCTCACTTCGGAAGCGAGGATAGCGAAAGAAGACAAGAACGATATACTTCAAAAGCTTATCTATAAAACCAAGCTGCCGCTGTAAATTAAAAATTTACCAAAAGGATCTTTATGAGAAGAAACAGAATTATCTGGCTTTGCCTGTGGGTGCTGTCCCTTGTCGGGATAAGCCTGAAGGGCGGGGCGGTGACATACGGGCTTTTCGCGCTGCTGACGCTCGTACCTGCCGTCTCCGCGCTGTACCTGCTGGCAGTCTATATGCTTTTTCATATATATCAGGATCTCGGGCAGAGATTTGTTTCCGTGAACGAGCCTGCCGATTACCGCTTCGCACTTGTGAACGAATACCCGCTGCGGTTCGTGGGGATAAAGGTCCGTTTTTTCACGGATTTTTCGACGATCACCGACCTTGACGGCGAAACCGAGTACGAACTTGCACCTCATACAAGGACGGAAAAGGAAACAAAGCTGATATGCAGATATCGCGGCGAATACACTATCGGCATAAAAGAGATCGAGATACAGGATCATTTTCGCCTGTTCAGGCTACGGTACAAGAACAAGGAGTGCATACACGCGTTCGTTAAACCGCAGCTTGTAAAAACGGACAGGATAGGCAGCATAGAGCTTTCAGATGCGGTGAAGGAGTCGGAATACGGCAGGTCGGAGCTTGATATCGTGAGCCGTGAATATGTTCCCGGCGACGACCGCCGCTTCATAAACTGGAGCCAGTCCGTGAGAACGGGGAACCTTATGACAAGGATGCTGACCGGCTCGGCTCATCAGGAAGCTGCCTTTATCATCGACACTTTCAGATACAGCGAAGATCAGGCGGTTTTTCTCCCCTCTGAAAACAAGATACTTGAGACCGCGCTTGCTGCAGCATATTATTTTTGCCGAAACAATATCCCGGTGGCGGAATATCATATCGCAGGGGAGCTTGTGCGGCTCACCGCCGACAGTTCGCTGAGATTTGAGGAGTTTTATGAGAGCGTCTCGGAAATAATGTTCACAGGTCGGAATGACCACAGGCATCTGTACGACGCAGTCACACGCTGTCCGGATTTATTTGAAAGCTCAGTGGTGTTCATGATCCTGTCGGTATGGGACGCGGTCACAGACGCACTGCTGAGACAGCTCGAAGCAGGCGGGCTTTACACTGTGATATGCTTTATCGGTGACAACGAAAATGACCGTCCCGACCTGTCCGAACACACGAACTGCGGGCTTGTCATGCTCTCGCCTTATGAGGAACTTGCTAAGGAGGCGGGAGAATGAAGATACTGTATGATATATTGATCATCCTGCCGTTTTCATTGCTAGCGACCGTGCTTTTCGGCTCTTATGCCGGTATGCCCGAAGACAGTGCCGCAGGCTTTGTTATCTGTCTTGCACTTTCTCTGCCGGTAATATCCCTGCGCGGTATGAAGCGGAAAAACAGGTTCCGCGGTATCTGCGCCGCCGCAGTATTCATCATCGTGCTGATGATAGCCGCAGGAGAAAAGAACCGGCTGCTTTTCCTAAAGGAATACCCATGGGTGCCGCACATCATCTTCCTCTCTGCGGCAGCGCTTATCGTCGGTATCGCGGCGTCGCGGAATATATGGATAAGGCGGGCGGCAGCAGCAGCCCTTCTGATATATGCCGCCGCGGGAACAGTGCTCTCGTGGGAGATAAGCAAGGAAGCATTTGCTCTGATATGCTTCATCGTTCTCGTCCGTATCGCAGAGGAGATACAGCGCGGCTGGGTGAAATCCGGAAGTCCCGACATAAAAGCACACATAACGGGCATATCACCGATGCTGATCGCTGTATGCCTTATCGTGTATCTTGTACCTGCCCCCGCCGAGCCTTACGACTGGCAGTTCGCCAAGGACATATACAGCAGTGTTTCCTCCGTTTTCGGCAGGATATACGGGCTTCTCACCCACCTGTCCGACGATTACGGAAGCATCGGATTTTCAGACAGCGGCACGTTTCTCGCGGGACTGCAAGGAAATGACGAGGAAGTATTGGTCATCGAGGTCGGAAATACGGCAGTAAAAGAAGTCCGGCTCGTCGGCTGCATCAGCGGTGATTTCACAGGGCGGGAGTGGGTATTCGACACCGATACGGAAAGCAATTACAGAATGACGGACACTGCGGAGACTGCCTGCGCTGTAAGAAAGTATGCGGGAGCCGGACAATCCGATCTGCTCCAGAATACCAATATGTACTTTGAGTCATTTATGTACAATACAAAGTACATCTTCTCTCCCGGTAAGATACGGCTTGAGAAAACGAAAGAGAAGTTTCCGGGGATAAGCGAAAGGAACGGCAGCATCGTCTCGGAGCAGAGACTCGGCTATAACGACAGCTATCTGATCTCCTGCTATGTGCTTAATTACGGCTCTCCCGAACTGCCGGAACTGCTGAAAAAAGCGGAGCCCATCACCGAAGCCGAGTGGGAGCAGACAGCGAGGGCGGAGAACATTTCCGGCAACGATGATTATTCTTTCGGGGATTATCGGGACCACATCTCCGACATATACGATAAATACTGCATCCCGCACGGCTTGTCTGAGCGTGCGAAAGCAGTCATCGACGAGATAAAGAACGGCGCTGACAGTAGATACGGGAGAGCGAAAAAGCTCGAAGCTTATCTGAAAAAGCTGGAGTATTCCACGGACACCGGAGCACTGCCCGATACTGTCACTGACGCGAGGAGCTTCCTCGATCATTTCCTGTTTAAGTCAAAAAAAGGCTGGTGTATGCACTTTGCCACCGCATTCGTGCTCATGGCTAATGAAATGGGCATACCCTGCCGGTATGTGCAGGGATATACCGCTAAGCGCGATATCAGCGGAGATATGATTGTAAAGCAGAGCAATGCACACGCATGGCCTGAGGTATATTTCGACAATGTGGGCTGGGTGGCGTTCGAGCCCACTCCGGGCTTCGCTGTTCCCACCGGCTGGGGCAGCTACGAAAGAACAGAGGATACCGGGGATGACATAATCGAAACGGATATCGGTGACGATACCGACGAAGAGAGTCAGATCTCCGAGGAAACAACGCAGACAGGCATCGACCCGGTGATCTTCATTATGCCTGCCGCGGCGGTGATCGGAGCTTTGCTGATAATCTATATCGTCAGCCGTTTCGGCTCCCGCAGAAGGTACGAACGAATGACCCCGCAGGATAAATTCGCATATCTTATTCAGCAGGATCTCCGTCTGCTCGGACTTCTCGGCTTTTCGCCCGAAAACGGCGAGACGCTGTCGGAATATCATGACAGAATAATGCGCTCCGAAAATCAGGATATAAAGGAGCATATCGGATTTATCCCGCTTTACGAAACGGTACTGTACTCCGACAGAGAGATCTCCGCAGATGACATTCCGCCGTCTGAAGCCGCACACACTGCTCTGCGCGAACTCGTTAAAAAAAGCAGCCTGAGATCCAGACTGCTGCTGATGATAAAGGAAAGGTGAGAGAACACTTTCCTCACCTTTCCGACAGAAATATATTGAGCACCTCTAAAAACCTCCTGCCGCCCATCATACACTCAGGTTGTCCCGGAGTGTCCTGATCTGCTTTGCGGTCATTCCCGCGTCGGTGAGGAGCTTCTCCGCGGCTGCGGCAAGATCGGCGGAGGACAGATCGGCATCGTCACCGGCAATGCTGTATATCATAGGCTCCAGCACCTGACTTACTATGATATCGTACCGCTCGGGGTCGCTCTCTTTCGTGATGCCGTAATAGTTCCGGTATGTCACCATGTAGTCGTCCGCTATTTCGCCGTATGACGCACCGCACAAGGCTTCGATCAGCATACACACATATCCGGTCCTGTCCTTTCCCTCGGTACAGTGAACGAGATAAGGTCCGGGCATCTCCGACATTGCGGAAAATGCACCGACTATCTTTTTTCTGAACCCGTCAGACTTGTACATCATATTCAGTGCAACAGGCACCACGCTTCCCTGCTCATATAATGCAAGAAACGCCGGAGAATCAAAGTCGCTGCCCTCAATATACCCTTCTATCAGCTCTTCGGTGTCGGCAAGGTCGATAACCGTCTTTACCCCCGCTTCCCCCATGAGCGCATCGACATACGGCGCACGCAGGTGCATATTGCAGCACGGTGACGCAGAACGGTAAAGCCTGCCTTCGGATATATAGCCTGCCGTTACCTCGCGGAAATTCGCGAATACCACATCGCTCTCATACTGTGAGCGCTCGTCGGTATAGCTTATGCTGCGCGCTTCCTGCGTTTTCAGATACCTGCCCTTTTCGGCAAGCGTTATTGTTGCAAGGTCGTTCTCCCCTACCCCGGATGTTACATACAGGTCGTAACCGGATGACGCGCTCACTTCGATGTACGGATAACCCGCATATCCCACGAGCAGCGGTTCTCCGATCTGCGTATAGTACCCGTTGTAGTACGGTACCCCCTCAAGCGTGAAGCCGTTGGTGAACGAGATATCCACACTGTCGCCGTACTCAAAACCCAGTGCCATGAAATCTTCTATGGTCATCTTTATGTAAATGCCGCCGAACTCTTCCTCGTGTACGATACCGATATTCTCAGCGGACAGCCTGCCGCTCTGCACCGTGTCCGGGCTTCCGGCGCAGGCACTCAATGTACATACGATCATCATAATACATCCGATTATTTCAATTATTTGTTTTGTAACTTTCTTCATTTTTTCCGCCAAGCATATCCATGTATTCGTTATAGCTTATCATCTCGCCGCCCATGCTCGCAAGGTGGTCGGTGCGGAACTGGCAGTCTATCATCACCGCTCCCCGCTCCTCCAGAAACTTTGCAAACAGTATCAGTGCGATCTTTGAGCCGTTTTCTTTGTCAGAGAACATACTCTCGCCGAAAAATCCGCGCCCGAGACATACCCCGTACAGCCCGCCCGCAAGCTCGCCGTCAGAGTAGGCTTCCACGCTCGCGGCAAATCCCGCCTTGTGCAGTTCGCGGTATGCGCGTTCCATGTCGTCGGATATCCATGTTCCCTCTTTGAATTCGCGTTTCAGGCGGCAGCGGTGCATCGTGTCGGCAAAGTCGCGGTTTATCATGATGTATGTGTCGTGCTGCCGGAAGAATTTGTGCATCGACTTCGAGATGTGGATATTCGCGGGACGGATGATGAACCGCTCGTGCGGGCACCACCACAGTACGGGGTCGTCGGCGTTGTACCACGGGAATATGCCCTGACTGTAGGCGAGGATGAGCATATCAACAGACAGGTCGCCGCCTACCGCGAGCAGTCCGTCCTCCTCGGCGAGCGTCGGGTCGGGAAATCCCAGCATACCGTTTTGCAGCCGGAATACAGGCATATATCTCACTCCTTCGCTGCCGCTGTTATCACGAACTCGCCGTCTTTCGCCGAAAGCGTGAGCGTTCCGCCGTTTTTCAGCGAACCGAACAGCATCTCATCCACGAACAGAGATTTTACCTCGTTGGACAGCACACGGTCGGTCTCGCGGGCACCAAACTCGCGGCTCACGCCCTTTTCGCGTATCAGTTTTCTCGCGCTGTCGTCGGCGATGAACTCAACGCCGCGTGCTCTCAGCAGTTTTGCAAGTTCGCCGAGCTTTTTGTCAACTATGCGCGCTGCCATTTCATCATTCATGCTGTTGAACGTGACTATGCGGTTAAGGCGGTTGCGGAATTCCGGCGGGAACGTTCGCTTTACAGCTTCCGACAGCGCGCCCGAATTGTTCTCGTCACTGGCGAAACCGAGGGCGCTTTTGCCGAGCAGCGACGCACCCGCGTTGGATGTCATTATCAGCACGACGTTTCGCATATCCGCCTTGCGTCCCTGATTGTCGGTAAGGGTCGCGTAGTCCATTATTTGCAGCAGTATGTTGAATATGCCCGGGTCGGCTTTCTCTATCTCGTCCAGCAGCAACACCGCCGACGGGTTCTTTCGTATCGCTTCGGTCAGCAGTCCGCCGTCCTCGTAGCCCACATAGCCGGCCGGGGAACCTATCAGCTTCGCCACCGAATGTTTCTCGCTGTACTCGCTCATGTCGAAACGTACCAGCTTCACGCCAAGTTCGTCCGCAAGGCACCGCGCTATCTCGGTCTTGCCGACGCCGGTAGGTCCGACGAACAGCAGGCTTGCAAGAGGCTTGTTGTCTTCGAGCAGTCCCGCCTTCGAGAACTTCACCGCGTTGACGACCTGCGCTATCGCTTCGTCCTGCCCGAAAATGCGGGACTTCATGTTTGCTTCGAGACCGGCAAGGTTCTCCGTGTCCTCGCTGCTGACCGTCTCTATCGGTACGCGGCACACAGTCGTCAGCACCTCGTTTATCACCGTCTTGTCGATAGCTGTGCTGCCGTCCTGCGCAGGATGCAGACGGCGGTATGCTCCCGCCTCGTCGATAAGGTCTATCGCCTTGTCCGGCAGGAAACGCTCATGGACGTGCTTCATGCTCATGGAAACGGCGTATCCCAGCACATCGTCGGGATAAGTCACGCCGTGGAACCGCTCATAGCGCTCTTTCAGACCTTGCAGTATCTTCACTGTCTCAGCTTCGGTGGGTTCCTTTATCTCAACGTTCTGAAAGCGGCGCACAAGGCTCTTGTTCTTCTCGAAATACCGCTTGTATTCCTCAAACGTGGTCGCGCCTATGAAACGGATATGCCCGTCGGTAAGATAGGGTTTCAGCATATTCGACGCGTCAAAGGAACTCTCGCCGACTGCGCCCGCACCCGCGAGATTGTGTATCTCGTCGATGTAGATTATCGGCTTGTCCTCTCTGCCGATATCCGTCAGCACTTTCTTGAAGCGTTTCTCGAAATCACCGCGGTACTGCGTTCCCGCAAGCATCCCGCCGAGGTCGAGCATGAACACCCTCGCGCCTTTCAGCGGGTCGGGAACATCCCCTTTCCGTATCAGCTCCACCAGTCCGTAGGTTATGGCGGTCTTGCCGACACCCGGCTCACCGATGTGCAGGGGGTTGTTCTTGTCGCGGCGGCAGAGTATCTGTATCGTGCGGTCGATCTCGTATTCCCGCCCGATAAGCGGGCTAGCGTCTTTCAGCGTATCATTCAGACACGGCGCGTACAGCTCCGCACCCTGCGTTCCCTCATCCGCTCCCGCCGTTTTTGCCGGTCTGCGCACTTCCTTTTCATCGCCGCCGTCGTCCGCCGCACCTTCCTCGATGTACGCCATTTCCTCCAGCAGTCCGGGTTCCGTCAACCCCTGCCGCTCCATGAAATACACCGCGTAGCTGTCCTCCAGAGACCATATACCGTGAACAAGATGCCGGACGCATATCTCCCCCGCACCGCTGTTCAGCGCACTTCTCGCTGCGACTGCAAGCACGGCGCCCATGCCCTCCGAGAACTCGGGTTCCGCGGACGTCATATCCATGTATTCCGCTATATACCCGTCAATGTCGGCAACGAGCGCGGTGCTGTCTCCCCCGCACCCGCCGAATGCCCGCGTGAAAGTCTCGTCGGTGCCGAGCAGCTCCAGCAGCAGTATCTCCGGTGTCACATACTCATAACCGTGCTCACGGGTGTATAGTATCGCCTTGTTTATGACCCTTGCGGCTTCGGATGAAAGCTCCATGTCACGCCTCCTCTATCGTCATGCGGAACGGAAAACCCTGTTCCCTTGCACGGGAAAGAGCTTTCTTCACGCGCGTTGCCGCTATATCATAGGGGTATTTCCCCACGACCGCACGCCCGCTCTTATGCACTTTCATCATAAGCGTTTCGGCGGTCAGCGGGTCTTTGTGGAATATATCGGTCAGCACTTCCACGACAAACTCCATTGTCGTGAAATCGTCGTTCAGCATTATCACGTTGTATTGTTCCGGCTCTTTTACTTTGCCGCTTGTGTGGTCTTTTACCGAGCTTTGCGTTGGCATCTTACCGCTCCTGTTCTTTTATTTTTGCAATAATTTTTAAGTTGCAGATAGTGATATTATTATACCACCCCACAGCCGCTCTGTCAACAAAAAAAGTCCCGATAACAGCCTATGCCGTTACCGGGAACTCATTTATATTTGATTATTTGCCGTTCTTGACGGTAAAGCCGTTGATGCTGAGCGCTGCCTTTGCGGTGAACTTGCCGCCGACCTCGCTGTTTCCGTCGATCACGAGATCGTTGGAAACGGTCAGGTTCTTCGCGATCTTAATTTCGCCGTTGAGCGTTGTTGCGCCCGCCTTTGCGGAAACGGTTATCGACTCGTACTCGCCGCCGTTGACCGTGAGAACGCCCTTTGCCGAAAGCGCGCCCATTTTGCAGCTGTCGAGGGTCGCTGTGTTCGCCACAGCCGCTTTGCCCTCTACGGTAACGTTCGTCAGCTTCGTTTCGCCGGTCTTTTCGTTAAGCGTCAGCGCACCGTATATCTCGCAGTCGGAAATGTCCGCGTGACCGGTAACTGTCGTCTTGCCGAATTTGGAATTTTCAGCTGTGAATGCTTTCTTGACGGTAATTGCCGCAGCGCCCTTTTTGCCATTGACTGTTACGTTTTCGAGCTTTAGGCTGCCCTTTGCGGTTATCGAGGGGACGGTGATGAAGGACTCGGTTGCGGCTTTCAGCCACACGGTCGTGTCGGGGAGTGAAAGTGCTTTCGCTTCATTCATGTCGCCGCTGAACTTTATGGTGTACAGCGTGCCGAGCTTCTTTGCCTTTGCGTCGGCGTTTATCTTTGCGACCGCTTCGCCTATGGTCTTGCAGTCCTTGTCTGCGCCTACTTCTATTACTGTTCCCTCGTCGATAACGGGCTTTTCCTTGACGGTCACTTCAAACGTTGCTGTCTTGCCCTCGTATGTAACGGTTATCGTCTTTGTGCCTGCCGTCGTGCTGTCAAAGCCGGTGCACATTTCCGCTGTCAGGTCGATAGTCTCGGCTTCTTTGCCGCCGGTGTATGTAACTGTGAGCTTGCCGCCGGTAACGTCAAAGGTGTCACCGACTGTGTATTCGGTCTTTGTGGGGACGGTCGATACGGTGACAGTATCAACTGCAATAACAGGCTTCTCGGAAACAGTCACATCGAATGTTGCTGTCTTGTCCTTGTATGTAACTGTAACGGTCTTGGTGCCGACCTTCTTACTGTCAAAACCCGTACACATATCGGCGGTAACATCTACAGTTTCCTCGGGGGTCATACCCGCATATTTCGCTGTTACCTTTGCTCCGGTAAGGTCAAGTTCCTCATTCAGCACATAGTTCGTCTTTGTGGGAGGGGTGAGGGTGAATTCCGTTACATAGTCGTTTATTGTCGCGTCGGTGCAGAACACGGCGGCATCGGGGTTGAGGCAATGAGTTGTACCATTATTAGCTTCGATAAAGTCTTCCCACTGTGCTTTTGTTCCCTCGTATGTAATATCGGTGATCATTATAGGGTTGCTTAATGAGTTATTATATCCAAATGCGTGAGAGCCTAATGTAGCTACACTTGTCGGTAATGTTAAGCTCCGGATAGCTGTACTCGCCAAAAAGGCATATTTCTGTATTGTGGTAACAGCTCTGCCTAAAATAACCGTATCAAGACTCGTGCAATAACCGAATGCCTGTTCACCGATCGATGTGACATTATCCGGAACAGTCACATTTTTTAATAACTTGCAGGCATTAAATGCCTTTTTACCGATCGTTGTTACCTGTTCCGGAATAGTTATTTCAGTAAGTGAAGAACAGCTATTGAACAACTCATCCCCTATACTTTCGATCTTTGAGGGGAGCTGTACGTTTGTAAGAACAGAACAGCCGCTGAACACTGAGTTTCCGATAGTATCGACAGTCTCAGGTATAATAATTGACGTGAGCTTAGTACCCGCAAAAGTTCCGTCGTTTATGGTTGTGATACCGGAACCGATAGTTACCGCTTCAAGTTTTGAGCAGCCGTTGAAAACATTTGCGCCAAGATTAACAACACTGTCGGGCAAAGTTACCTCGGCAAGGTTAGTGCAGTTTCTGAACGCGCCTTCGCCTATATTGATAAGTTTACTGCCAAATTCTATATTTTTAAGCGCTGTACAGCCTAAAAAAGTCCCGCTTCCGATAAACTGGAGATTCTTTCCGCCTTCTACTGTAACAAGGCTGGTGCATTTTCTGAAAGCACCTTTGCTGGAAGAAGCGACACCGTCATTAGTAGAAGGAGAGCCATCGACGATCGTAGTAACGCTGTCTGGGATTATGACCTTTACAATAGTAGTGTTTTCGGCAAATACACTATTAGCAATCGTCTTTACCGCACCGGGAATAGTAACTTCGCTGTCTGTTCCTGTATATCCTGTCAGCACTCCGTCCTCGATGATAAAGCCGTTCTCGTCAGCTTCCGCCGCGTCAACCGCTGCGATAGCCGGTTCATCATAATCCGCGTTAGTAACCACCGTTCCCGCCGCAACGCCTGCCGTCAATGTCAATGCAAGAGCGAATGACATTATTTTGTTGATCTTCTTCATTGTGATATCCTCCAATAATTTATTCAGTGCAAAATAAAAATGCGCGGCAATTACAACCGCGCACTGTAAAAATGCAGTTGTAACTGTCGCCAAACATCACAAATATCCGAGCCTATAGACCACCCGAAGACTGCATCCTTACCCAAGCAAGGATGATCTATAAAGCACAGAATATTCGTGAGAATATTTCGGAATATTAAATTGTGATGTTTGGCAATTATACTATACCACATTTTTCAGGAAATTGCAACACTTTTTTGAAAAAATGCCGATGTGCCTTACATAGTGATCATATAACTCACTTTCGGGATATTTACCCAGCCTTGCCGGTCTTACGGTTTGAAACGACATCGAATATTACCGCCACGAGAAGCACAGCACCCTTGACTATATACTGGAAGTTATTGTCAAGACCGATTATCGACATACCCTGATTGATGACGCCGAGAAGTATCGCGCCGACAACTACTCCGGAAATACTGCCGCTGCCACCGTATGCCGAAGCGCCGCCGATGAAGCAGGCACCGATAGCGTCCATTTCAAAGGAGCTTCCGGTATCACCGTTCACCGAGCCTATGCGTGCCGCAACGATAAGTCCCGAAAGACCCGCAAGCAGCGACATTGAGGTATATGCCCTGAAATAGACTTTCTTTGTGTCTATACCTGAAAGCTTCGCTGCCTTCTCATTGCCGCCTACGGCATAGAAATAGCGTCCCATTGCCGATTTAGATGTGAGGAAGGCATAAACTATCACCACTGCTATTACCCATAGCGCCATAATAGATATTCCGCGAAAATGAGCAAGCTGCCATGAATAGGCAAGTATCAGCAATGTCACAACAGCAGTTTTAACAAGGTCGGAGACTATGGGAGTCTGATTGTAGCCCTTCTTCTGCTTGGTTGAACGACTGATGAAACGGCTGACAATGATCGCAAGTACAGTGATGCAGCCGAGAATGAATGCCGACCATTTCACATCACCGTCATCTATACCGGGGATGTTTATGTATGAAGCAAATATGTTCAGAAACGTGCCGTCGTTGATAGTAACGGTCTTTGAGCCGAGTATGGCACGTCCGAGACCGCGAAACAGGAACATTCCCGCAAGTGTGCATATAAACGGCGGTATGTGGATATATCCTATCCAGAATCCCTGCCAGATGCCGATGAGCATAGAGATGATAAGGCAGAGCGGGATAACGACAAGCGCCGGAAGTCCTCCGGCAAGGAGCTGCGCCGCCACAGCGCTCACAAGACACACCGTCGAACCTACCGAGAGATCGACGTTGCCGCCGGTGAGTATGCACAGCAGCATACCGCAAGCCATTATCAGCACATAAGAGTTTTGCAGGAGCAGGTTTGAAAGGTTCTGCGGTATCAGAAGCCTGCCTCCCGTGAGTATCGAGAACAGTATAAATACCACGACCAGAGCGATGAGCATAGTATAATTTTTAATAATTGCTTTTGTTTTCATATTATCCCTCGCTTATATTCATATCGGACTTCAGGATAGCAGACATTATTTTTTCCTGCGTAGCCTCTGCAGCAGTCATTTCCGCAGCGATCCTGCCTTCGTTCATGACATATATCCTGTCGCACATCCCGAGCAGCTCCGGCATTTCCGAAGATATCATCACCACTGACTTTCCCTGTGCGACAAGTTCATTCAGTATGCAGTATATCTCGTATTTCGCACCGACGTCGATACCGCGTGTAGGCTCGTCGATAATAAGCACCTCGGGGTCGGCGAACATCCACTTTGCAAGCAGCACTTTCTGCTGATTGCCGCCGGACAGATCACCCACAGCTTGCTTTACGGTCTGACACTTGGTATGGAGCTTTTTACTATAGTCCTCGGCAATGCGCTCCTCCTCGTAGGGGTTTATTATACGTTTCCGGCAGACCTCTTCAAGCCTTGCCATAGTGGTATTTACCGCGATGCTTTTCGAGAGTATCAGTCCGTTGCCCTTGCGGTCCTCGGTCACATAAGCAAGCCCCGCTTCGATCGCGGCACGTTCCGAGCGGAGAGTCACAGGTTTGCCTCCTATTATCACCTCACCGCTTATACCCGCACCGTAAGATCTGCCGAATACCGACATTGCAAGCTCGGTGCGCCCCGCGCCCTGCAATCCCGAGAAGCCGACTATCTCACCTTTATGCACATTGAAAGAGACATTATCGACCACTTTCTTTTCGGTATATACAGGGTGGTAAACCGTCCAGTTCTTTACTTCCATTCCGATCTCATCGCTTATCTTACGTTCGCGGTCGGGATATCGGTCATTCAGCTCTCTGCCTACCATTCCGCGGATTATCCTGTTTTCATCTATGTTGTGGTTTTCATTGGCAAGTGTCTCCACCGACGAACCGTCGCGGATGACAGTCATATTGTCCGCGCAGTAGGCTATCTCATTGAGCTTGTGGGAAATGATGATACAGGTCATACCCTGATCTTTGAAGTTGATGAGCAGGTCGAGCAGCATCTGTGAATCTTTTTCGTTCAGGGAAGATGTAGGCTCATCAAGGATCAGCAGCTTTGCGTTCTTGCTGAGCGCTTTTGCTATCTCAACAAGCTGTTGCTTGCCGGTGCCGATATCCTTTATCAGAGTTCGAGGGTCTTCATCGGAGCCCACCTGTTTGAGATGCTCCGCAGCCTCGTGATAAGTTCTGTCCCAGTCTATCCCGAACTTCCCGCGCCGCTCGTTGCCGAGGAACATATTCTCGCCTATCGAAAGCTCCGGTATCAGTGCAAGCTCCTGATGTATGATGACGATGCCCTTTTCTTCGCTGTCTTTAAGTGTTCTGAATTTGCAGACCTCGCCGTCATATATGATATCGCCCGTATAGCTCCCGTAAGGATATATTCCGCTCAGAATATTCATCAGCGTGGTTTTTCCCGCACCGTTCTCTCCGACCAGCGCGTGTATCTCGCCGCGCTTTACTCTGAGATTTACGTTGTTGAGCGCTCTGACGCCGGAAAATTCCTTCACGATGTTTTTCATTTCAAGTATGTATTCCGACAAGTCCGTCCCCCCCTTCTAATTCGCAATAATATATTTATGTTCGCTGTCCCACTGATACAGCCCTGTATCGACCAGTGTCCCGATATTGTCAACGGTTATTACCTCGGGAACCAGCAGGTATGACGGAACTTTTTTTACGCCGTTGTCATAGCTTTCGGCGTCAAAAACGGCTTCGGCTGAGAACGTCTCTGTGAGAGAGGAATCAAGGGTTCAATTCCCGTACGGGTCACCAAACACAAGGCTCTCAAATGACGATATATCGCCATTTGAGAGTTTTTCTTTTACCCTGATACGGCTTCTGTCCTTTACTTGTCCTTTATACAGCTTCGGACTGTCCTTTGGAGTCT
>CAMHBE010000014.1 GCA_946183095.1 uncultured Clostridia bacterium
CTTGAGGGCGAGCCACATGAGGGCAGGGCTTTGCCCTCCCCTCAAACTCCCGACCTACTTCCTTTGTACGACAAAGGAAGCGAAAACGTAGTAATAAGATATCTGTGTACTGCTCCTGTTTTTGGTTAAAGAAACATACGACAGGAGCAGAACGTGATAATACATATCATCTCGGTGCAGCGTTAGGCTGCTGCCGGGTTCTTAGGGGCGACATGAGCCCCTAAGCGGGTGCGGGCGGTGCCCGCAGTCTCCGTCTATACTCATGTCGGTGCAACGCCGTAGCCGGTGATTATCTCTTTCATGAGGGCGAGGGGTTTTTCGCCCTTTTCGGGGGCTATACGGAAACATATCTTGCCCATAAGATTGAGGCTTATCCTGCCGCCGAACTTCGCGTTGAGCCTGCCGATGCGCTCCATATCCGGCGTATCGGTGTAGAAGCTGATGCCGTCCTTGCCCTGCATTATCTCGGTGATGCCGAGAGACTGGGCGCTGTTGCGTATCTGCGCCACCTCGATAAGTCCCTCAACAGGTGCGGGAATGTCGCCGTAACGGTCGATAAGCTCGTCGGTCACGTCGTAGGCATCGTCCTCGGTACGTATCAGCGCTATACGCTTGTAACAGCTTATGCGCTGCGCCTGATTGGATATATAATCTTCGGGGATGTACGCATCCACCTTGACATCAACAAGACAGTCGGGCTGCTTCACAGTCTCTTCGCCGCGCTGCTCCTTCACCGCCTCGTCCAGCAGTTTCAGGTACATATCATATCCCACCGCACTCATGTGTCCCGACTGCGACGCACCAAGTATCGAGCCTGCGCCGCGTATCTCCAGATCGCGCATTGCTATGCGGAATCCGGAGCCGAAACGTGTGAACTCGCGGATAGCGTCAAGTCGTTTCGTCGCTACCTCGCTGAGTTCCTTGCCGCGCTTGAATGTGAAATACGCAAACGCGCGGCGGTTGGTCCTTCCCACTCGTCCGCGGAGCTGGTGCAGCTGCGCAAGTCCCATGTAGTCGGCATTCTCGATTATCAGCGTGTTGCAGTTGGGCACGTCAACGCCCGTTTCGATGAGCGTCGTGCATACGAGCACATCTATCTCGTGCTCCAGCAGCTTGCGCCATACTTCAAGCAGTTCGTCCTCCTCCATACGTCCGTGCGCAATGCCTATGCGCGCTTCGGGTACCAGCTTGTGCAGATCCGACGCGCACTGCATGATGCTCTCGATGCGGTTGTGGATGTAGTACACCTGACCGTTGCGGCGGAGCTCCTTGTTTATCGCCTGCGCGATAACGCCGTCGTTGTGCTCGATAACGTAAGTCGTCACGGGCTGCCTGTCCTGCGGCGGAGTTTCGATAACGCTCATGTCGCGGATGCCCGACATCGCCATGTTGAGCGTCCGGGGGATAGGCGTCGCGGAAAGTGTGAGGATATCGACCCCAGCGAACATCTCCTTGAACTTGTCTTTGTGTGCAACGCCGAAACGCTGCTCCTCATCTATTATCACAAGTCCGAGATCCTTGAACTCTATATCGTCCTGCACGAGCCTGTGGGTGCCTATCACCATGTCGCACGACCCGCGCTTCATCCTCTCGATAGTCTGCTTTATCTCCTTCGCCGTTCGGAAACGCGACAGCAGCTCGATATCCAGCCCGAACCCGTCCATTCTTTTGAGCACGGTCTGGTAATGCTGCCACGCAAGCACCGTCGTGGGACAGAGCAGTGCGCACTGCTTTCCGCTCATGATGCACTTGAACGCCGCGCGCAGTGCGACTTCCGTCTTGCCGAAGCCGACGTCCCCGCACAGCAGACGCTCCATAGGCTTGTCGTTCTCCATGTCCCGCTTTATCTCGGTTATGCAGCGCAGCTGGTCGTCCGTCTCGACGTAGCTGAAATGGTTCTCGAACTCCGCCTGCTCCGGTCCGTCGGGGTCAAAGGCATAGCCCTTCGTCTTCATGCGCTTTGAGTAAAGCTCGATGAACTCCTGCGCCATTTCCTTAGCGGCGGCTTTCGCACGGGTCTTTGTCTTCTGCCACTGGTCGGAGTTCATCTTCGACAGCTTGACGGTGCTCGCGTCACCGCCGCCTATATAGCGGGATATCAGATCGAGCTGCGTTACGGGAACATACAGCACGTCGGTGCCCGCATACTTTATCTTGATATAGTCCTTGCTCACCTTGTCCTGCGTGAGCTTCTGAACGCCGTCGAATACGCCGATGCCGTAGGTGTTGTGTACCACAAGGTCGCCGACGGATATGTCGTTCAGCGAGTTTATCATCTCGTTCTTCTTGCGCTTCGGAGCCTCTCTCGTCTGTATCGTCACCGAAACGTGCGATATCGCCGCAAGCCTTGCTTCGGGGTAGCTGTAACCCGATGTGAGCACGCCGGGCGTGACATAGACCCGCTTTGCGTACAGCTTTTTCGGCTCGGATGCGTAATCCGCCGCTATACCGTCGCCGCGCAGGTCGTCCGCGAGGACTTTGGCAGCCTTCTCGGTGCCCGCCATGACGATAACGCTGTAGTTCTCGCCGAGATAGTTTTTAAGTTCATCCAGCAGATAGCGGTATTCTCCGCTCCACGGCGCGACCTGCCCCGCGGAAACGCTCATAAGTCCGCCGAGCCGCAGATCCACGCCCCGCATGAAGTTGTCGAAATATGCCCTTACCGACTTATCGCAGACCGCGCGGTATTCCTGCTGCGTGAGCATGAAGCGGTCAAGCCCCTTGCAGAGCACTCCCTCCTCGAACAGCAGCTTTATATCCTCGACGTGCTGCGAATACGCGCCCTTGAAGCTCTCATTGCAGGCGTTGTTCTCGCATACGATCACACTGTCGGCATAGTCGAAGAGCGTCTCCTCCTCGTCGTAGCAAAGCGGCAGATAACGGTCGGTGTTCGCACAGACAGCACCGCCCTGCACGTTCTCGATATCGTCCAGTATGCGCTTTTTCACCTCGGCAGCTTTCTTTCCGCGTATCTTCGGCAGCAGCGCGTTCAGTTTCTCCGTTATCTGCGCACCGTCAAGGAACAGCGTTTCCAGAGCAGGTGCTACCGCAATACTTTTTATGGTATCTATGCGGCGCTGGGATTCGAGGTCAAACACGGAGATGCTGTCAACATCGTCGCCCCAGAGTTCGATACGCACGGGCATACCGAAATTGACGGGGTATATGTCGAGTATCGCACCGCGCAGTGAGAACTGCGAAACGCCCTCGATCTGGTCGCAGCGCGAATATCCGAGTTCCGTCAGCGCGGCGGTGATCTCCGTCAGGGATATGGTATCGCCGTTCGATATGTTTATCGTGCGCTTTTGCAGTATGCGGCGCGGTATGGTTATCTGCGCGGCAGCTTCGGGAGTCGCGCAGACTATCTTCGCCCTGCCGTTTATCATGCGGGAAAGAATACCTATGCGGCGGTGCTCGTACTCGCGGGATACCGCGTCAACGTCGCCGAGCACGATATCCTTTGCGGGGTATGAGAAAGCGTCCTCGCTGCCCGTCATGGTGTTTATGTCGGCGCAGAGCCTTGCGCCCTCGCCCTCCGTGTCGCATACGACAATAAGCGGGAACTTTACGTCCCGCTCCATTGCAAGAGCCGCAAGGAAATGCGACTTGTGTATGTGTGAAAGCCCGGTGACCATCACCGGGAGACCGCCGGCAGCTCCCGCGGACGACAGCGCGCCCGATACCGCCCGGTATTCCCGGAGCTGCTTCGCGGTGTTGAGAAAATATTCCATTCGGTTTTCCTTTGATCGGTGCCGCGGCATTTTGGGCTCCTCTAAAAACCTATTGTCGTTCAGGCGTGCCGACATAAAGTCGGCAGATTGTACAAATTTTTCGCAGGCATACTGTCGTATGTCAAGGAAAATTTGTGCAATATGACGGCTTTAGGGCGGTGCGAATGGGCGGCAAGAGGTTTTTAGAGGTGCCCTTTTGCCTTTCAGCACTTTAACCCCGTTTCCGCGAAGGAGACGGGGCAGTGTTCATTTGTATGTCCGGTATTATCTTTTCAGACCGTCATCTTTCGGCAAGCGTCTTTCTGACATAGCCGATTATCGTAACGATGACCGTGCTGAGCGCAAGGTTTATCATCAGCTCTATCGGGAAGTTCAGTCCGATGAACCCGACGACGATATATTCCATAACAGGCTGGTCGCCCGCCCACTGGGTAATGGTCGGCATAAAGAACAGGAAGCATCCGACTAAAAATAAACCCGTATTCACGACAGGAGCCGTGATACCTGCGGAAACTACCGCAACATATTTGTTTTTCTTTTCGAGTGCTCTGTAAACGAGACCCGAGAAAAGTCCCGCACCCACGCCTTTCACAAGAACGGTGATGATCGTTCCCAGCGTGTTGACTTCGAGGAATGCCGCCGCGTCACCGCTGAGCAGCACGATCACGCCGAACACAAGTCCGAGCCACGCGCCTGCCCACCAGCCGAACACAGCCGCGCCCACGATGATAGGGGCGAGCGTCAACGTGATGCTGAACGGTCCGAGGTGGATAGTTGAAGCGAGGAGCTGCAATACGACGACTATCGCCGTCATAAGTCCCATGCCCGCTATCGTGATGATGTACTTTCTGCTGTTGTTTGCCGTAACCGCCTTTCCGGTCGATCCGGTCTTTGTGATGTTGTCTGCCATATATAGCTCCTTTCTGCCTCCCCGTTTTGGGTGAAGCGACGAGACTTCCGTGCGCCGTAAAGCGCAGCGCTATTTGATGAACACGGCGGGAACTGTCCCGGTGGCGCCGTCACAGCGCTCTCTTGAGAACTGACTTATTATCCTGCGTTCATCCGCGTCCGCGAGCACGACATTATCTCTTCCGCCGCACATGAGCGTATATCTCATTACTGCGTCGGTAAAATCGTCGAAATCCTCACTCTCGACCTTGGTATTTCTTCCCTCGTCATATTTTTCGGTATAGCACAGGATGTATTTCATCCGCTCTCACCCCGCATTATCAAATATAGATTATTATAACACATTTTACGCGCCGTGTAAAGGACTTTTTCAACATAAAAATCTGTCTTTTTTCAACACTTTTTTCATATTTTAGCAAAATATACAGCGCGCTCCATCATTTATAGGTGCCCTTTATTACTTTGACAGGTAAATAGTTTGATTCTTTGTTATATCACCCCGCCGGAGGCGGGGTGATAACGTAATGTGCCGACTTTATGAACCAATTATTATTTTGCCGCAGTAATAAAAAAGCAATGCCGCCCTTCGCTGAGAAGATGCGGCACTGCTTTTTGGGAGAGGATATTATAAAATGAGATGAAGCTTGGATCAGTTGTTGGAGCTTTCGGTGAGCACGATGTTCACATCAACGCTGTCAACGCCGCCGCGGGGATTTGCGCGTGCAACAGTAGCAGTTACAGTATCGCCCACTTTGAGCTTACTGATGATAGACTGAACATCCGAGACCGTCGAAACGTTCTTTCCGTTTATCTTTGTGATGATATCGGATATCTGAAGTCCGCTCGTTTCAACGGGCGCGCCATCATTCATGCCGGTAACGAGAAGTCCCTGCGAGAGCTTTGCGCCGTAGAGCTGTGCGCGGTATTCGTTGAGTTCAACTGTGGTGATGCCGAGAACGGGACGGCTCTTGACATAACCGTATGTGAGAAGATCCTGCATTATCGGCTTTGCTTCGTTTATAGTGAGCGCAAAACCGATGCCCTCATAAGTGGTCGCAACTATCTTGGAATTTACTACGCCTATGACATTGCCATACATATCGAACATACCGCCGCCGGAGTTACCGCTGTTGATAGCCGCATCCGTCTGGATAAGGCTGAGGCTGTAGCCGTTGTCAGCAAGGCACTCAACGTCAAGTCCGGAGATGATACCGGAAGTCATGGTGTGAGCGAACATAACGTCCGCATTCACGCCGGGGTTGCCTATCACAGCTATCTGCTGTCCGACTTTAACGGTGTCGCTGTCGCCTATTTTCGCCGCGATGAACGGCTCGTCACGGGCGATCTTGATGACCGCAATATCGGTGGAGGTATCGGAACCTACGATCTCGGCTTCGTACTCGTGCGTCACTTTCGGGTCATAGTAGTCGTTCACTTCAACTATAAGTTTTACCGAATCCTTGACAACGTGCGCGTTTGTGAGGATATAGCCGTCCTCGGTGAATACGATGCCGCTGCCGTAGCCCGCGTATGTGGGTTCGCTGCTGCTTTCGTCGTCTCTTTCGCCGTAGCCGAAATACCAGTCATAGTAGCTGCCCGCCGACTTCTGCTGATATACCTTTATGAGCACGATAGTGTCATTCACGGCTTCGTAGAGTTCCTCGTTCGTGTAGGCACCGTTCGCGCCTGTCGGGGTGACATCCGAGGGGTACAGCTTTTCCTGCGTCTTGCCGTCCGCCGTATCGGATATCGCGCTCAGGGCGGAGGAAACATCTTCATTTGCCGCGGGAGCGTCATTATTGCCCGCTTCTATGTTGTATGTTGCCGTGGTATTGCCCGCAGGCTGTGCGGTACCTATCATGTTTCCCGCAAGATACGCTCCGCCGAATCCCGCGCCGCCGCCGACTATCGCAACGGCTGCAACTATCGCAAGAGCCTTGCCGAACTTTCCGCGTCTCCTGCTTTTCTTTTCGGTCTGTGCGTTCTGAACGGGCACTGCTTCAACTGTTGGCATCTGACCGCCGTACTGCGGCTGTTCCCTGTAGTTTGGATCGTAGTTATTGTAATTGTTAAAATTCTGTTCCATGGTGTAATTTCCTTCTTTCCTGTTTTCATTATGTACCGAAGCTCTATGTGCTGTCTTTATTTCCCTTGCTTCGATTATTATTCTACAACCCTTTTGTGACAACCATGTGACGGATATTTTAAGGTTGTGACATTTTTAACAAAAAGAAAATCAGCGAAATGTGAAAACCTGTGACAGAAAGGTAAGATTTGTGAAAACCGATATTCACACCGGGTTCATCTCCCGCTGTAGGGAACGGCTGTCTCCGCAGCTTCACCGCCGCTGGCTTCGCTAACCTTAACGCCGAGAGCTATGCCGCATTCGAGACGCTTCTTCATAAGTGCGCACTGTATCTTGTGCGGCTTTCGCACATCACCCTCGTATATGAAGCCATTGGCGTTGCAGCCGCCGGAGCAGTAGAACCTTGCCCAGCAGTCCGGGCAGCCCTCTTTGCTGTAGATGTGTGTCTTTGCAAAATAGTTCGCAATGTCCGCGTCAACGTTCCCCTGATATATATTGCCCATTTTCCACTCGTCAATACCGACAAATTGGTGGCAGGGGTAAATATCTCCGTCCGGTGTCACCGCCACATACTCGTTGCCGCAGCCGCAGCCCCGCAGGCGCTTCACCGCACAGGGTCCCTGATTCAGATCTATCATGTAATGGAAGAAGTTGAAAGGTTTCTTTCCCGTCTTTTCGACGTGCTCCGCCATGATGCGGTACAGCCTGTCATACTGCGCGAATATCTCCGGAAGGTCTTCCTCGGTTATCGCGTAGGGCGCATCGGACGGCGCGGTGACAGGCTCAACGGAGAGCTGGTCGAATCCGAGCTCCGCGATGTGCAGTACGTCCTCAACGAAGTCGAGATTGTACTTCGTGAACGTTCCGCGCACATAGTAGTCTGTCCTGCCGGGGTTCACGCGGCTTTCCACAAGCTGCCTGTACTTCGGCACGATGATGTCGTAGCAGCCCTTGCCGGAGCGCGTTACGCGGATGTTGTCATTGACTTCTTTGCGTCCGTCGAGCGACAGTACGCAGTTCGACATCTCACGGTTGATATACTCTATCTTTTCATCGTTCAGCAGCATACCGTTGGTAGTTACCGTAAAGCGGAAGTTCTTGTTATACTGTTTTTCGACACTTCTTGCATAATCGACCGTGGCTTTTATCGTTTCCCATGCCATGAGGGGTTCCCCGCCGAAGAAATCGAGTTCGAGGTTCTCTCTGCCGTAGGACTTCTCTATCAGGAAATCTATTGCCTTCCTGCCGGTCTCGGGTGTCATTATCTTGCGCCCGGTGCCGAAATCTCCCGTTGACGCGAAACAGTATTTGCAGCGAAGATCGCAGTCGTGGGAAACGTGCAGGCACATTGCCTTTATCGGCGCTTTTACCGACAGTTCCGCATACTTGCGGTATTCGTCCGTGCTGAACAATATCCCGTCGCTGTACAGCGAATATATCTCATCGTAGCACTCTTTCAGCTCTTCGGCGCTGTACTTCGGGAGCTTCTCCGGTATGCCGGCGGGCATTTTCTCCGACAGCGGCGGTTCGAGCTCGCCGATAAGGTCATATACTATCTCATCGACGACGTGAACGCCGCCGCTGTTCACGTCGAGTACGATGTATTCTCCGTCCTGTATGAATCTGTGTATAGTGTTTGTCATATCCGATATCCTTTGCTACAGACAAAAGTTCAGGGCAGCACTTCTGCCGCCCCGTAGCCTTGCATACTTAAAGAGTTACTTATTTGCTTCGCACTGCTGATTAGCGATCGTGCAGGAAGTCTTGCACGCGGACTGGCAGGAGGTCTGGCACTTGCCGCAGCCGCCCTTTTCCGCTGTCTTCTTTAAGTTAGCCTTGTTGATAGTTCTGATGTGCTTCATGATTATCAACCTCCGTAAATATATTTACATTTATCAGTATAGCACATTTTTTCATAAATTGCAATAGCTTTTGAACATTTTCGGAGAACAAAAAGAAAATCCGTATTATTGACAAATTTCGGCATAATGTGTATAATAATCATGCGGTATGATTTTCTTCTTGCGTAAACCGTCTCAGAGCCACCGGAGGTGGTATTGATGTTTTTGATTATTATAAAAATAATAGGGATCATAGTTTCGGTCCTTATTTATGCAAGAACCCATAAGAAAAGAACTTATGAAGAAAACATACTTAATGGATTGGCTGTGCTCCTACAAGTCATCCTGATCTTCTATCCAATAATTTTTTCTTTAGCATCTGTCCCCGTTTTGTAAACAAACAGATGTTAAATATTTAGTCGCCAGATCATAGTTCCCGCATCGGAAGTGCAGGAAGAAAAATCGACTGTGATATGACTAAACCCCTGAACGTTACTGCAATAACGTTCAGGGGTCTTTTGTTGATGCTAAGAAAAATTGCCTAAAGACTTTGCTTAGCACCAACGCGCCATTGATGTTTTTGATTACAATTATATTATACCACATTTTGCTTAAAAGTCAATAGTTTTTTTAAATTATATCCTGCCGCTCTACCTTCCCGCAAGTTCTCTCATCTGAGCCAGCACCCGCGACTTGGTAAGGTCAGCCTTCGCGGAAGCGGGTATCAGCTTCACGGAATCATCGGTGACATCGACGGCGGCAAGCCCGAACTCCGCGAAAACATCGAGTATAGTGCGGAACTTGCAGCAGTTTATCCCGGCGCGGTCGGCGAGTATCTCCGCTTTCGAGAGCACGCCCGTCCGCCGGAGAATGTCATACACCTTGCGCAGTTCGGCATTGTCCGGTATCATCCTGCACAGCAGACGTCCGTCCACAGTGCCGCAGCGCATATCCTCGTAGGCGGTCTTTGCCGCGAAATACCTGTCCTGCCGGAAATCCGAAAACCTCGCGTCCTTGACAAGAACGTTGATATTGCGGCGGTCGTTGTACTCGTTCACGGTAAGGTTCGCAAGTATGTCTATCCTGTCGCCCTCCTCAAACGGGAACGCGTCGAATGTCGAGCCGAAATACACCGCTCTTGTCTCAACGCTGCCGAAACCGAAAGCGAACGACGTGTATCTGCCGTCCTTGAGCGGCTTTTTCGAGCGTATCACACAATCCCGCAGCAGGAACAGCGGCATGGGGTTGCCCTCGCCGAACGGCTCTAAGTTGTCGATAAGCTCGACGTTCTCGACTTTCATTTCCGTGGGGAATATCTCGATATCCGCTTCGAGGAGTTCCCCCGTGGTCTCTTTTATTTTTTCCGCGCAGTAGCGGTACGCGGCTTCGGTGAATGTGTCTATCAGATCGGATGATATCGTCAGCCCTGCCGCCTTCGTATGCCCGCCGTATCGCAGCAGCAGGTCGGAGCAGCTCTCCAGCAGCGGGTACAGCGGCAGGTCTTCGGTGCTGCGGGCACTTCCCCGCGCCGTGTCGCCCTCTCTCGTTATGACGATATTGGGTTTGCCGTATTTGTGCAGCAGCTTCGCGCTCGCAATGCCGATGATGCCGTGTTTCCAGCCGTCACCGCTGACTATCAGGAGCCTGCGGTTGAGCAGATCGGGGTCACTGCGCAGTTTTTCTTCGGTCTGTGCAACTATCTCGGTCTCTGCTTTTTTTCGCATATCGTTGAGCTCACATAGTTCGGCTGCTTTAGCGGACGCGGACTGCATATCGCCGCACAGGAACAGCTCCATGGCGGTCTTCGGGGAGGAATACCGACCGGCGGCATTTATCCTCGGACATATCGAGAACGCGAGGAACGTGGAGGTTATCTCGGTGCCGTCCTCGTGTCCGCTGAGCGCGAGAAGGCGGTTCAGTCCCATGTTCTCGGTATTCTCCATGAGCCGCAGTCCCTCACGCACGATGATGCGGTTCTCGCCGTCAAGCCGGACGATATCCCCGACCGTACCTATCGCCGCGATATCGGCGTACTGCGTGAGCACGCTGTCACAGTCGCCCTCCATTGCCATGATGAGCTTCAGCACCACACCGCAGCCCGCAAGATGCTTGTATTCCGACAGATCGTCGGGGCGGTGGGGATCGACTACAGCTTCGGCGAGCGGCAGCTTTTCGGGGACCTGGTGGTGGTCGGTGATTACCAGCTTCATGCCGAGTTCTTTTATGTAGTCGGCTTCCTCTGCCGCCGAGATGCCGTTATCGACGGTGACTATCAGCTCGGTGCCCTGTTTTTTCAGCAGGTCTATGGCGGGCTTGTTCAGACCGTAGCCCTCATCGCGGGTGGGGATGTACCACGACACCTCGCCGCCCAGCGCTTCAAGGTAGCTGTACAGCATATAGGTGGAAGTTACGCCGTCGCAGTCATAGTCTCCGTATATGGTGATGCGCCTGCCGCTCTCGACAGCTTCCGTCAGCGTTATCACCGCCTTGTCCATATCCTTTATGGTGAGGGGATCCGCAAACTCGCTGCTGTTGAAGAAGACCTCGGCGTCCGCGCGCGACGTTATGCCCCTCGATGCCAGTATCCTGCATATAAACACCGGCAGACCCGTTTCCTTTATCAGCTTCTGCAATATATCTTTATCGGGTATATTTATCTTCCACTTGTTCATTTTCAGCCTCACTGTTTTGGTATTGCACATAAAAATCATTATATCACTTTTTTGCATACATTACAAGTGCAAACAGTAAAAAACACAAAAAAGGATCAAACGGTGCAGACTGTCTTTGCGGCATCACATTTCCCGCAACGGTAAAAGAGAGCACGGAACGTATCCGGTGCTCTCTTTTACAAAAATATATATTTATCCAAACCAACAGGCATTACCATACCGGCGTCATCATGCTTTCGTCTCAAAATGAGAGTGCTGTCTGCGCCAGCCGTCGTTATCCTTCTGCGCAAGCTCATTGTCGAGCGAACGCAGCATTTCTTCGAGCTCCGACTTTTTATCGCCGTTCTGCTCAGCACGGATCCGCGACATAAGATCATGTCTGCTGTCTCTCAGCTTCCTTACTTCCTTGTCCGCGTCGTCCGTGTCCGCGGTAGTCTTTTCTTCATCCGCCTTACGCTTTTCGCGTATTTCCGCAAGCTTCTCCGCCTGCGACTCTTTTGCTTCATTCAGCTGTGCGAGCATATCATCAACGGTATTTCCCTTTACCGTTCCGGTGCCGTCTTTTCCGGTAAGTCCGTCTATCAGCTTTGCTGTTATCGAAACGGTTCCGTCCGCCCCGACAGTTACGCCGTAGCTCCTTACCATATCGGCATCGTCGCCCAGCCCTTCCTTGATGCTGTTTATATCGGCAACGCTCGACTCTATCAATCCCTCATACTCCTTTGCAGCGGATCCGTCCGCCGCCATTTTTTCCAGAAGGTCGGGAGTTATAAGGACATTGTACTCGCCCTTTCCTTTTGAGAGGAGCCTGTCCGCTTCCTCGTCGCCCGAAAAATCGGCGATAATAAAGTCCATGTTACCGAACTTGTTTTTCAGTTTTTCAAGATACTTTTTCGCGTTTTCGCTGAGCCCGCTTGTTTTCTCATTCACGGCACCTATTTTCATGCCGCCCTTCGTACCTTTTGTCCTGTCCGCGCTGTGATACCCAAGATCCATCTTATCGGTATTCATGTTCGGCGCTTTATTTTCCGGCTTCCTATCGTTCTTTCCGCCGACACCGCGTTTAACGCTTCCT
This sequence comes from uncultured Clostridia bacterium, assembly GCA_946183095.1. Classification (GTDB taxonomy): domain Bacteria; phylum Bacillota; class Clostridia; order Oscillospirales; family Ruminococcaceae; genus Ruminiclostridium_E. Next base: position 12,315 of record CAMHBE010000014.1, read on the forward strand.
GCGGGGGATGCGGCGGGTCTTCCGTAACCATTGATATTCAGCATTCACATCATCGCCTTTCAGCATACGCTGTGGTCTTGCCGACGTTCCTCCCCGGACCCGGCTCAACTGTCTTACACAAATAATATCGGCATTTTTTTCCAAAACTTTAGCTTTTTGAAAAAATAAATCACTTTTTATGCTCAGCGCAGAAAACAAAAATGCCCGAGGACATTACCATATCCCCGGCATTTTGTCATTATGTTATAACGATCGCGCTTCCGTTCGAGCGGACAGTAGCGTGCGGACGGTCTGAGTTGAGTATCTGCGTGAACCCGCAGACTTTCAGGATCGCGCCGCCGTATATCATAGTCTTTGCGAAAAGCTGCGCCTTGTTGGAGTTTGCGATTATCTCCTGTGCATTCCTGATCTGCTCGATAAGAGGAGCCTTTTCCGCAGACTTCTGGGTGCGGATTCGTATCGCCGCTTCGAGGAAGCTCTTCTCTTCGAGCGTCGCTGTACCGGCTTTCTCTTTTTCGCGTATCATGTTCACTTCATCGTTTATTCTTGCGATCTCGGAATCCAGCTTTTTCACCTTTTCTGCGAGGTGCTTTTCTTCGAGCGAAAACTCGGTATGGTCGCCGAGCGTTATATGCGTCTCGGTATGTTCACGGGCACCAACTGTAAGGCAGTTTATGCTGCCTGCGCAGTACACCTCTCCGCCCGTTATCCTTCCGAGATCCGTGGTGCATTCTATCCATGTCACACACTTCACAATACTGTTGAGTATCGCGGACGCTTTGAGCCCTCCGCCGCTTACTACCGTGCAATCGTTGAACTCTTCGCCGTAAACATCGCCGCATCTTGCGGATATCGCGGATTCGAGCGCTCTGCCCTGAATGGTGATATCCTGTTCGGCTTCTATAACGGAGTTTGTAACGATACCGTTTACGACAACGCTTCTTCCGGCGCGTATCACGGCTTTTCCGGTAACATTTCCGTTCACGATGATAGATCCGCCGTAGCCCACGATGCCTGATGTCTGGTCTATATTTCCGTGAATGATCATTTCATCCACTATACAATATTTCCCGTTTCGTATCGCGAGAGTTCCCTGACATTTTGCATACACGCGGCTGCCCTTTTTGTAGAGCCCGTCGCCGAGCACCATCTCGACGCTTTTTCCTGCCGCGGCGGGCATCATCCTTCCGCGGACATCCTTTCCGTCACGTCCCGCGTGAGGTGCAACGATATGACAGATCTCCGTATCGGGGGCAATGTTCGGCACATCTTTTTCTTCGGAAACATCGAACTTTAGCTCCAGCCTGCCGTCAGTACCGTTTACCGGCGGCATACCGGACGCGATAAGGACATCGGTGTTGACCGTCTGATCTTCCGCCATTTTTCTTATGGCATCCTCATCTATCCCGTAAAACACACCGTTCGCGGATGCGACACGAAGAATATCGTCAGCTTTGAAAGGCTTATGGCTTGCACCGTTCGACATAACATTGGCATAAGCGGACATGGAATCCTCGGAGATAGTTACCATTATAACGGTGACTGCCTCGGTGAGTTCCGCGATCTTGTTCTGCTTTGCCCCGACGAACGGATTTTTGAAGGTGCCGGCAAGCTCCGGGTGGATTATTTCCTCTATAATGCTGTCAAACAGGGCGTCGAGCTTCAAAAGATCTTCTTCCATGCAGTTCCTCCGCGCGATCAGATCATCTTTTTGCCCATTATGGTAGAGCTTATCTCGACGGCTCCGTTTTCAGCCCAGAACGTCATAGTCCGTCCGTAATTGAGCCCCACATCTTCCGCTATTATCGGAATACGCAGTCTTGAGAGTGCCGCTTTCACAGCTTCGATATTTCTTTGTCCTATGTTGAACTTCGAGTTCGTGGTCTGGAACATGACCGCACCGCCTGCGATCTTTGCCTTGACAGCAGCGGTATTGGCGCCCATTGCTCTCATCCTGTCGAGCATATCCGGCAGAGCGGTGTCCGCGAACTTCATACGCGTTGTACTTCCGTCGATGATCGCTGTGCTGTCAGGCAGCATTATATGTGACAATCCCGATATACCGGTAGTCCTGTCATACAGACAGGTGCCTATACAGGAACCGAGCGCATACGTTACCAGCACATCATCGCCCTTTCCGACTTTCCAGTCGGAGATCCCTACTATCAGCTTCTGACCCATTTTACGCAACCCCCAGCTTTTCGAGCAGATGATCGAGCGAATCTATCGTCGGCAGAAGAAGCATCTTTGACTGGATGCTCGTATCGTCTATCTTCATATTGTTGTCTATAAACAGAAGCTTGTCTCCCATTTCTCCCATTTCGATCGCGGGAACGCTCATTATAGCGCCCAGCATATCAATGGTAAGGGAGGGCGGCTCAACGTCTATGGTAAGTCCCGCGAGCTGCGCTATAGCGTTTACATACGAGCCTGCCATGATGTTGCCCATCTCGTTTATCGCGGAAAGCTCCGCCTCGCTCAGCGAGAAGATATCCTGCGGCTCTGCGCCGAAGAATGTGCTCACTATCATGGAGATAAGGTTCTGCTCGAACAGGAACATTATCATTCCGTCGATATCGCCGTTTATTCTGATAAGCAGACCGGCGATGACCTTTTCGGGTCCGCCTACCGCCTCTATCGCATCGTTGAAATCAAGTACCTCAACGCTCGGGACCTCGATGTCTATGAGCTTTCCGACCATTGAAGACAGCGCTGTTGTAGCGTTTCCGGAGCCTATGTTTCCGACCTCTCTGAGAACGTCGATCTGCATATCATTCAGATCTTCATACTTTCCAATTGCCATTGTTTGATTTTTCCTTTCGATTTAGTATCAGATCATTGCAGATCATCTCAAATTATTTGCTATATTCATCAGCTCGTCGGAAGTCGTCACGACCTTTGAACTGAGCTGATAAGAACGCTGTACT
>CAMHBE010000015.1 GCA_946183095.1 uncultured Clostridia bacterium
GTATTCATCTTCCGGCATAAGTCCGGGATGCTCGGCAGTCTCGCCGCCTATCAGTGCACAGCCCGACTGCACACAGCCGTCGGCGATCCCCTTTACTATAGATGCTATTTTGGTCGGCTCGTTCTTTCCGCAGGCGATATAATCGAGGAAGAACAGCGGTTTTGCGCCGCAGCAGATGATATCGTTCACGCACATAGCCACCGCGTCGATACCGATAGTATCATGCTTGTCGAGCAGGAACGCGAGCTTTATCTTCGTGCCGACACCGTCTGTTCCCGAAACGAGCACGGGGTCGTCGTATTCCTTCGGGTCGAGCTCGAACAGACCGCCGAACCCGCCGATGCTGTCGATAGCGCCCTTTATGCGGGTGCGCTCGACGTGCTCCTTCATAAGTCTGACGGCTTCGTATCCTGCGGTAACGTCAACGCCTGCCGCCTTGTAGCTTTCGGAATGACTGTCTTTCATATCTTGTTTCCTTTCTCACAGCGACTTTCAAATCACATTCTCAACGTTTTCGGTTCCTTTGTCGCACAAAGGAACCGGTGAGGGAGTTTGAGGGAGAGGCAGCGCCTCTTCCTCATGCGCGTATGCGCTTCTCTCAAGCGGCAGCGACCCTCTCAAGCGTGGCAGCGACCCTCTTACTCGCGTCCGCTCCAGCAGTAGGTGCAGAGCTTGTCCTCGGGGAGACCGACTGCGCGGAATGTACCGGGGAGAGACTGGAATTCCAGAGAAGTGAGTTTCAGGCGGCGGCAGATCTCGTCACGGAGCACCTTGCCGCGTTCGGTGGACGAATCGCTGTATTCCGCTATGTACTTTACGCCCTCGTCGCCTTCCTTTTCCTGTATTATCTGGCGGGCGATGAGGTCAAGATCGGAGTTGCTGCGTGAGAAGTTGAGGTACTTGCAGCCGAACATTATCGGCGGGCAGGCGGAGCGCATATGCACTTCCTTTGCGCCGTTCTCGTACAGAAATTCCACAGTCTCGCGCATCTGAGTGCCGCGCACGATGCTGTCATCGACGAAAAGGAGTTTCTTGCCCTCGATGAGTTCATGCACGGGAATGAGCTTCATCTTTGCCACCTTGTTGCGCATTGCCTGTGTCTGCGGCATGAAGCTTCGTGGCCATGTCGGGGTGTACTTTATGAACGGTCTTGCGAACGGTATGCCGCTGCGGTTCGCGTAGCCTATCGCGTGCGGTATGCCGGAATCCGGTACGCCGCAGACGTAGTCAACATCGGGGAGCTTCCCGTTCTTTATATCGGTCTCCGCCATTATCATGCCGTTGCGGGCGCGCATGGCTTCGACGTTGACGCCCTCATATACAGCGTTCGGGTAGCCGTAATACGTCCACAGGAAGGTGCATATCCGCATATCGCATGAGCCTTCCGCTATCGTTTCACAGGCATCGGCGGTGAGCTTTACTATCTCGCCCGCTTTCAGTTCCCTGTAAGTCCGGTAGCCGAGCTTCTGGTAGGCGAATGACTCGAACGACAGGCAGTAGCCGTCGTCACGTTTTCCTATGATTATCGGCAGCCTTCCGCGCTTGTCACGGGCTGCTATGATGCAGTCCTTTGTCAGTATGGTGAGCGACATCGTTCCGTCGATCTTTTCCTGCGCGTAACGTATGCCCTCGGTGAAGCTGTTTTTTTGTGCGATGAGCGCGCCTATAAGAGCACCGGAGTTGATGTTCCCGCTGCTCATTGCCTCGAAATTCGCACAGCCGTTGTCAAGCAGTTCGCTGTAGAGCTGCTGCGCGTTGTTGATGATACCGATGCTGCAAATTGCGTACAGACCGAGTTTCGACGTAACGAGGATAGGCTGCGGGTCGGTATCGCTGATGCAGCCTATACAAAGTTTTCCGCGTATTGCGGCGGCGTCGCTCTCGAATTTCGTGCGGAACGGCGAGTTCTCGATGCTGTGAATGCTTCTCTGGAAGCCGAGTTCCGGATCGTATGCAGCCATACCGCCGCGCCTTGTCCCGAGATGTGAATGGTAGTCGGTACCGAAGAAAACATCGGATATACAGTCGTTGTGGGAAATTGCCCCAAAAAATCCACCCATTTAGATGTGTCCTTTCAGAGTTTGGTGCAGAGAGCCTGTCGGAACGGAACATTCTGACAGACCGTTCTTCCGGACGGGACGAAGGCTGCACGCTCCACATCCCGCGGTATCATTGTGCCGCACCCGAAAAACGGATTTATTATTATCAGTGTGTCAATAAAGTAGGTGCAGCGAGGTACTTATTCGCCGAAGATCCTGCGTCTGATCTCCTTGTAAGCGTCCTCGACACCGCCCATGTCTCTGCGGAAACGATCCTTGTCGAGCTTCTCGTGGGTCTTGGAATCCCAGAAACGGCAGGTATCGGGGGATATCTCGTCTGCGAGGAGTATCTGACCCTTGAAGCGTCCGAACTCGATCTTGAAGTCGATGAGGTCGATGCCGATCTCCTTGAAGTATTTCAGCATGAACTCGTTTACCTTGAACGCGTACTTTGCGATAGTGTCGAGCTCTTCCTTTGTGGCAATGCCGAGAGCAAGAGCGTAGTAGTCGTTGATGAAGGGGTCGCCGAGGTCATCGTTCTTGTAGCTGTATTCGAGGATAGGTGTGAGCAGAGCCTTGCCTTCCTCAACGCCCATGCGCTTTGAGAAGCTGCCTGCCGCTACGTTTCTGATGATGACTTCGAGCTGTACGATCTCTACCTTCTTGACGAGAGTTTCGCGGTCGCTGAGTTCCTTTACAAGATGTGTGGGGATGCCCTCTTTTTCGAGGAGCCCGAACATATAGTTGGTCATCTTGTTGTTGATAACGCCCTTACCCTCGATCGTTCCCTTTTTCAGACCGTTGAACGCTGTCGCGTCGTCCTTGTAGGATACGATAACGAGATCGGGGTCGTCTGTTGCAAAGACCTTCTTTGCTTTTCCTTCGTAGAGCTGTTCTTTCTTTTCCATTTTTTGTGTCCTTCCTTTGATAAAATTTTTGTAAATTTGATGATCTGAAATTATTCCTTGTCTTTACTGTTTATGGACTCTTCAAGAAGTTCTATGACTTCCTGAACATCACCCTTTTTTAACATTCTGAGCAGCATTTTGATAAAAAGATCGAACTCTTTAGATGATGTCATTACAAGCGTCCCTTTCAAATATTCATATTTCCTTGACTGTTTCCTGCATTTTTGCATCTGCCGCAAGGTTCTTTCTGTGCTGTTCCTCGCGGAAGTCGGCGTATTTCTTTGCAAGCTCCGCGTCTTCGACCGCGAGTATCTGCACCGCGAGGTAGCCGGCGTTTGCGGCGCAGTCGATACCGACTGTCGCAACGGGCACTCCGGGAGGCATCATCACGGAGGAGAGCAGGGAATCCACGCCCTCCAGCGCCTTAGCCTTTACCGGCAGCGCGATAACGGGCAGCGTGGTATTTGCCGCCAGCGCTCCTGCGAGGTGAGCTGCCATTCCCGCTGCGCCGATCAGCACGCCGAAGCCGTTGTCTCTTGCGTTTCTCGCGAAGTCTGCGGCTTCAGCGGGCGAGCGGTGAGCCGAATAAACGTGCATCTCGAACGGCACGCCGAAGGATTTCAGCGCCTCGGCAGCCTTTCTTACAACGGGAAGATCGCTGTCGCTCCCCATGATTATAGCAACTTTTTTCATATATGATGTTCCTTTCTGAAAACAAAAAAGCCGTACAGGGATATACAGCTTTAAGCGTTCCCGCTTACGGCGCAGAAAAACAGAGCCATGCCGGTGTGTGGGGCGGTTCGTTTTTGTGCCATAAGATCACTCCGTTCGGTTATTAGTAATATATACCATTTATAATATAAACACAATATATTGACCGGCAGATGACCACCGCACAATATGTAGTATTTCGCCGCAGCAGAAAAACTACACTACTATTGTACTATATTTCCGCTGTAAATTCAAGACCTTTCGGAAATTTTTTTGCATATTTTTGAAATTGAAATATTACAATATACAGTGATATTGCACAATACCGACCTGTTGAAAACTTCTTGTAAAGTGTTATTAAGCAACCGTGCAGCTTAAATTAACAGGAAAGCGGCTAAAATTTAAGCAAAAAACAGGCTAAAAACGGTAACAAAGTTATTACAATTTAGCGGAAATGCGCTCTGGAAACGTTTCCAGGAACGATGTTAAATTTTTCGTCCTTATGCACAAATTTACGGTTACAAAAAAGTTACAGTTTGTGGAGCAAATGGAACGGCATAAAATGAACGACGACGTGTGAGGAATTGCAAACGGCTTTAGACCGCGAAAAAACAGAACGACTTCCGGACTTCGGGAGGCGGGAGCGCAAAGAGAGGTGTCGGTTGTCAAAATGAACAAAAAATGAAAGAAAGATGATGTTTTGAAAACGATTTCGGAAAATGCGGCAAAAAAATTTTGAAAAAAACACTTGCAAAATCGGAAAATTTGTGATATAGTTACAAATGAAATCGAGAGGCGGTAATTTAAGCGCCCCGGAGATTCAATAAAATTCAAAACATGATCCGCAAAACGGCGGGTCAGAGTAATTTGGAGGAAAGAACTATGAAGAAAAGAATAATGGCATCTCTTCTGGCGGCTGCTTGTGTACTTTCTGTAGCAAGCTGCGGCGGAAACAATGCCGCCACAACCACAACTACGGCAGCTCCCGCAGCTAACAACGACACAGCTGCAGCTACTACAACAGAGGCAGCTCCCGCAGCAAACAACGATGCAACAACAGAGGCTCCCGCTACTGAGGCTCCCGCAACAGATGCAGCTCCCGCAGCTGACGAAGGCGACACCTTCAACATCTACGCTTGGAACGAAGAGTTCAAGGGCTTCTTCGAGAAGTATCAGCCCGGCTACGATGCAGCTACCCAGACACTCGACGGCGTTAAGGTAGTATGGACTATCAACCCCTCCGCTGACCTCGTTTATCAGACAAAGCTCGACGAAGCTCTGATGGCAAACGCTGATGCAGCTCCCGCTGACAAGGTTGACCTCTTCCTCGCAGAAGCTGACTACATACTCAAGTACACAGATTCCGACTTCACAATGGATATCTCCCAGCTCGGTCTCAGCCAGGTAGATACAGAGTATCAGTACACTGTTGACGCCGCTTCCGACAGCAACGGCAAGATCAAGGGCGTATCCTTCCAGTGCTGCCCGTCCGGCCTTATCTACAGAAGATCTATAGCAAAGGCTGTTCTCGGCACAGACGATCCCGATGAAGTTCAGGCTCAGCTCGATTCTTGGGAAAAGTATGATGCAGTAGCTGCTAAGGCTAAGGAGCAGGGCTACTATATGCACGCTGCTTATGCTGAAACATACCGTGTATTCTCCAACAACGCTACAGGTCCTTGGGTATCCGGCGGCACACTGAGCATTCCTTCCGTAGTTGAGGATTGGACAAATCAGGCTAAGACCTACTATGACAACGGCTATATCCTCGATACACTCCCCGGCATCTGGGATGACGGTAAGAACGCTGAAATGTTCAACACAGGTAAGACAATGTGCTTCTTCGGTCCTGCTTGGTACTTCAACTTCTGCATGGGCAACGCACAGGATCCCGACAACGGATGCTATGGTGACTGGGCAGTCATCAAGGGACCGCAGGCTCACTTCTGGGGCGGTACTTGGATGCTCGCAGCTACAGGCACAGACAACCCGACACTCGTTGCTAAGGTAATGAAGGCATTCACAGAGGATGAGAGCGTTTGCGAACAGCTCATCAAGAACGAAGGTCAGTTCACAAACAACAAGAACGTTAACCAGAAGTTCGCTGAAGATCCCAACTATGGTAACGCATTCCTCGGCGGTCAGAACGATGTTGCAGTATTCGCAGGTATGACAGATTCTATCGTATGGCAGAATGCTACTATCTACGATCAGGCTTGCAACGAAGGCTATCAGGATTGCATCAAGGGCTACATCGACGGTTCTATCGACAAGGACACAGCACTCCAGAACTTCTACAGCAAGATCAGAGAGCAGTATCCTTCCGTTACAACTCCGTAAGTCAGCTGAAAGAGTAAAAAAATAATTATTGCTTATTCGGAGGGGCGAGGCAAGTTTCTTGCTTCGCCCCGAAGATTAGCAAAAATAAATCAAAATGAGAGGATAGTGGCTTTATGAGTTCTACGACTAACAGTGCACCGGCTAAGCGCAGATCGATAAGCTACGCTAAATGGGGTTATTTCTTCATAGCTCCGTTTGTGCTGGTATTTATAGTATGTACGTTCATTCCGCTTGTTTCGACCTTCTATAACTCCCTTTTCGAGAACTATAAAGAGGGTCTTACCGTTGTCGGTCCTAATTTTGTCGGATTTGACAACTTCGTTAAACTTTTCACCCCTCGTGCAGACGGTCGTCTGGAGATACTTAACTACACCGTGAACACAATGACCATGTGGATCATGGGCGCTATTCCCCAGATCGTTTTCGCACTCCTCCTCGCCGTTATCTTCACCAGCGAAAGACTGAAGATAAAGGGTCAGGGCTTCTTCAAAACAGTTATCTATATGCCTAACCTGATAATGGCTTCGGCGTTCGCGATGCTGTTCTTCCAGATCTTCTCCGATGTAGGTCCTATAAATCAGATCATTACCGCAAATGGCGACAAGGCTTTCCTCTTCTTCAACAATGAGTGGTCTGCCAAGTCGATCATTGCGTTCATAAACTTCCTCATGTGGTTCGGTAATACCACTATCCTTCTCATGGCAGGTATCATGGGTATTGACCAGAGCCTGTTTGAAGCCGCATCCATCGACGGTGCAAATTCCTCTCAGGTATTTTTCAAGATCACACTTCCTCTCCTTATGCCTATCCTGATCTATGTTGTTATCACAGCCCTCATAGGCGGTCTCCAGATGTTCGATGTACCGCAGATCATCACAAACGGTACCGGTAACCCCGACCAGACCACGAAGACGCTGGTAATGGCGCTGAATGGTCAGATCAACGGTAATACGAGAAACTTCGGTATGGCAGGTGCACTGTCAGTCATCCTGTTCATCATCACAGGTATCCTGAGCTTCATCGTATTCAGATCTACAGAACCGAAAAAGGAGGGTAAGAAGAAATAATGGCTAACGCATCAGTAAACAAGAGAAACGGTCAGATGGAGTATTTTGACAAGACCAAAACTACTTCACTGTTAGTTTCAAGGATCGTATCTTACATATTCCTCGTTTTCGTAACGGTTCTCAGCCTTTTCTCTTTCTATCTCCTTATCATCAACGCTTCGAGAAGCAACGCTCAGCTGCAGGCAGGTTTCTCACTTCTGCCGAGAGAGCACTTCATTGATAACCTCGTTACGGCGTGGAACGATACAAGTATCTTCTTCCTCCCGCAGGGTATCCTGAACAGCTTCATCGTATCCGCTATCACCTGCATACTCACAGCGTACTTCTCCGCTATGACCGCGTATGGTATATGCGTATATGACTTCAAGGGCAACAAGGCTATCCACAAGTTCATCATCCTCGTAATGATGATCCCGACACAGGTCTCCGCCCTCGGTTTTATCCAGCTCGTAAACCAGTTCAACCTGACAAACACATACTGGCCTCTCGTTATCCCGGCTATCGCGGCTCCCGCAACTTACTTCTATATGAAGCAGTACATCGACAGTACACTTCCTCTGGAGATTGTTGAAGCTGCCCGTGTTGACGGCTCCAACGAGTTCAGGACCTTCAACTTCATCTGTCTCCCTATCTTAAAGCCCGCTCTTGCGGTTCAGATGATCTTCGCATTCGTCGGTTCGTGGAACAACTTCTTCACTCCGGCTCTTATCATCAGCAAGAAAGAGCTCATGACTCTGCCTATCATGCTTTCGATCGTGCGTTCGCGTATCGGTTCGCAGGCAGGTGATATGGGTGAGGTCTATATGATAATCCTTCTGGCTATCGTGCCGGTCGTTATCGTATATCTCTTCCTCTCAAAGTTCATCATCGGCGGTGTTACACTCGGAAGTGTAAAGGGCTGATACAAAGATCAAGCGCCCCGGCAGGTTTTTCACCTGTCGGGGATTTTTTTGTTGCAAAGGGGTTGAAAAATATATAAAAATGTGGTAGAATAAAAGTGTGTTTATTACAATTTGTACATAAGGGGGCGTATGGCATGAAACGCAGTGATTACATAACATGGGATGAATATTTCATGGGTATCGCGCTTTTGTCCGCACAGCGAAGCAAGGACAGCAGCACTCAGGTAGGTGCCTGCATCGTGAACTCCGACAACAAGATAGTTTCGGTGGGCTACAACGGTATGCCGACAGGCTGCGATGACGACGAAATGCCGTGGGGCAGGGACAGCGATAACGCGCTTGATACGAAATACCCGTTCGTTTGTCATGCCGAACTCAACGCCATACTGAACAGTAACATCCCGTCATTAAGCGGGGCAGCGCTGTACGTTACGCTGTTCCCGTGCAACGAATGTGCAAAAGCTATCATACAGTGCGGCATCAAACGTGTCGTATATCTTGACAACAAGTACGCCGATACCGACGGTGTCAAGGCATCGGTCATGATGTTTGAAAAATGCGGTATCAGTTCGGAACGGTATGTTCCGAGCGGCAGAGAACTTACCATACGATTGTAAAGCAGGAGAAAGATGAAGAAGAGAAAAACAATAGCTGTTGTTGTGGGCACCACGGACGGTTTTTACCGCAGCAAATGCCTGAAAGGCATCATACGTCAGGCGGAACTGCTTGACTACAATGTAGCGGTATTTTCCGTCTTTACTCTGAACGACGAACGCTCTAAGCATCAGGTCGGTGAAGAGAACATATATGAACTGCTCAGGATATCGGATATAGCCGGAGTAGTTGTTGTTGATTACTCTTTCTGGGCGGAAGCCGTAAAGGCGAAGATATACGCTCTGCTGAAGTCGCTGTCGCATATACACGTTGTTATACTTGACAACGAGGGTGTTGAAGGATATAAAGGTATAGTGGCAAGCGATGATATCGGTTTTGCGGAAGCCGTGGATCATCTTATCGAAGTTCACGGCTGCAAGAAAATATATTGTCTGACAGGAGCGGAGGAATTCCCGGTATCGCATCTGCGTATGAAGGGCTACCGCGACTCGATGAAGGCTCACGGACTGGAGATAAAGCCGGAGTATGAGATGTTCGGTGATTTCTGGACTATGGCGGCGACCGACCTTGCGGAGAAGCTCGCGGAGGGACTTAAAGAGATGCCCGATGCTATAGTCTGTGCGAATGACAAGTCTGCCGTAACGCTGACGAATGAGCTTATCAAGCGCGGGATCAATGTACCCGGCGATGTGAGGGTGAGCGGTTATGATCTCGGTAAGGATTCCATAACCAACGACCCGTCCGTGACATCCTGCACCCGCCCGGATGTCAACACCGGCGAGCGCTGTGTGTGCGAACTTCACAGGCAGATAACCGGAGAAACCGTTGAGCCGGCAGACAGACCCGTAGGATTTTTTGTAAGCGGCGAGAGCTGCGGCTGTCACAGGGACGTTGCGTTTGCGCATGATTTCAACGAGGCCGAGCGTCTTGAAAGGGATTCGCAGAGCAACTTCCGTTTCAGCAGTATGCAGGAATCCCTTATGGCGCAGGAAAATTTTGAAGATTTTATCAAAACGATATATTCGCGTATCTATCTTATAAGGAACTGCGCGGCTTTCGCGCTCTGCCTGAACAAGGACTGGAATCTCTTCCGGGAGAATGACAAGGACTACATCCGCGAGGGTTATCAGGAAGATATGAACGAGGTGATGTTCTGGTCGAGAGTTGACGGCGAAAGGCGAAATGTGCCGTTTAAGTCGGGCGAGCTGTTCCCGCCGGATATATTACTTGAAGACCGTCCGGTAGCCTGCTATTTCAACTCCGTGCATTTCGAGGACAGGTGCTTCGGATATCAGGTCGTGCGGTTCAATGATGATGAAAATGATGCACCCGAAGATATATATCACACATGGGCATCGAGCGTCAGCGTTTCGCTGGAGTACATGAGGATGCAGGAACGCATGATACTGATGTACAACCGTGCGTTCTCAAACTCCATACGCGACGGCATGACAGGTCTTTACAACCGTCAGGGCTACGAGCTTTACTGCAACGAGGTGTTCAACACTGCCAAGGAGCGTAAGCAGCGGCTTCTGGTCATAGTTGCCGACCTTGACGACCTGAAAAAGATAAATGATACCTACGGGCATGACGAGGGCGATAATGCGATAACCGTGTGTGCCCGCGCATTGCAGACCTGCTGCGGCAACGGGGAATACTGTGTGAGATCGGGCGGTGACGAGTTCATCATTTTCGGTGCATACGATTATGATAATGCAATACCGATATTTTACAGGAGCCGTATCGACGGCTATCTTGCAAGATATAACTCAGCCTCCGAAAAACCGTACACGGTCGGAGTGAGCGCCGGATTTTTTATAGATTATGTAGACGATTACAAAAATATAGATCAGTGTCTGAAGATCGCCGACGAGCGTATGTACGCAAACAAAGTCTCCCGCAAGAAAGGCAGAGCGTGAGAGTGTGGAGAGAGTGCGCTGACGCTTGAGAGGGAGAGAGGTCGCTCCGCTTGAGATCTTGCCCTGCGCGGGCGGCGCCACGCTCGGCGTGGAGACGTTACACGCCGCGATAATGCAGTTCAGACTTGCGAGAGGGCAATATGCGGCGCGCTCCACATAAGATCTTACAGAAACGTAAGAACGTGCTTCCTACATTACCGTGTACAGAAAATGCACGAGACTCGAAGAACTTTTGAGTGGAAGATGCACAGCACGATAGTTTACAAAAAAATGCTCCCGGGTTTAATGAAGACCCGGGAGTTTTGATCTATTCTGTTCTGAGTGCGACAACGGGGTCTTTCTTTGCGGCAACGCTTGACGGCAGCAGACCTGCAATGAGCGTGAGCACAATGCTTATCGCTATAAGTATCACTGCGGGAATTGCCGGCAGGAAAGCAAGATTTTCGATATCCGTTATCTCTTTGATGATGATATTGATCGGGATTATCAGCAGCGCGGTGATGAGAATACCCATAACACCCGCGATAAATCCGACAATGATCGTTTCCGCGTTGAATACACGGGAGACATCCTTCTTGGATGCGCCGATAGAGCGGAGAATACCGATCTCTTTGGTGCGTTCGAGCACGGAGATGTAGGTGATGATGCCGATCATGATAGACGAAACTACGAGGGAGATTGCAACGAACGCTATAAGGATGTAGCTTATGGCATTGATGATATCCGTTACCGATGTCATGAGCATACCGACGATATCGGTGTAGGTTATCTTGTGGTCGTCGTCCTTTGTGGCGTTGTAATCGGCGATCACCTTGACGATCCGTTCTTTTGATTCAAAGTCCTTCGGGTAGATCGAAATGGACGAGGGCGTATCCATCTCGATATAGCCAAGCAGCCTTAAATTGTCATACTGTGTGGACTCCGACACCACGGTGCTGTGACTTGCGGAGCCGCCGAACGCCTTCATCAGTTCGGCACGCTGTTCATCCGACATGGACATGAAATACTGCATCTGCTCGTCGGTGATATTGCTCATATCGAATGAAGAGAAGTCGAATCCCGACAGATCGAATCCGCCGGCAAGCGCCGACATATCGGGCATACCGGGATCATCACCGGTATCTTCTCCGGAAAGTTCCGCGAGGAAAGCCATCTGTTCTTCGGGGGTCATGCCTTCGAGCATTTTCTGCTGATCTTCCGGCAGCATCGCGATGATCGACGACATATCGGGCATTTCCGGCATAGCGGGAGTTTCCGCACCTGCCATATCCGCTTCCGACCCCGCCGACGCTCCTGCTATCTGCATGAGGTAAGCCTGCTGCTCCTCGGGCGACATCTGCGCAAGTTCCGCCTGCTGTTCGGGCGACAGCGAAGCCATTATCCCCTCCATATCGGGTATGCCGCCGTTCTGCGCAGCCTGCATACCCTGCATAGCGGCTGACATTGCGGAAGACATAGCGTCCTGCATGGCTTTGTACTTTTCCGCGGCTTCCTTTATCTTCTGCTGCAATTCTTCGAGTTCCTGCTTTTTGCGTTCTTCCTCGGCTTTTGCATCCGCTATAGCTTTTTCGCCCGCCTCGGTATCTTCAAACGGCAGTCCCGTGAATACGTCGTAGTCTGCATTTTCCTGCTGTTCCTTGATTATCTCGCTGTTGTTGATGATACCGGAGATGTGCTGCGTGAGAGCGGAGGTATAGCCTATCGTACCGCTTATCGACGACGAAGTGTCCTTTTCGCGTATGATGCCGACTATTTTCAGCTCAATGCCGTTATCATAGGCTTTTTCCATGAATTCCTCGTCTTCGGTCATAAGTTCCCACACATCGTCACTGTTCTTTTTGTAAAGCTCGCTGTTGGGTATAACGGAGAATGTCATTCCGAGGAAATCGTCATATTCATAGTCGGGGCTTTCTTCTACTTCGGTTATCTCGCTCTTGTTCTTTTTCTGCATCATTTCACGCACAGCGGTGCGCAGGGCGGTGGGATCACGCATACCGAGAGCGTACAGTGTGAAGTCGGTGATCTCGTTGTTCTTGTCGATTATGAGCACAGCTTCGTTGTAATTCTCGGGTCTGTGTCCCGCTACCACCTCATAGCGGGTATTGAACATACCGTCGTCGTCGGTTATCGGCGAGAACACATCAATATTCGACGCGGAGGACGATATCTGCGAGCGCAGGCTGAACAATCCCGACACCGAACCGAAGCCGATATCAGCGAGCACATTGTTGGGGTTGACCTGCATTATCCCGTCGTCGGTGCGCGAGAACACCTGTAAGACCATACCGCCGTAGGAATACTCAATATTAGTGACGTTTTTAGCGATCTCTTCGTTTTCATCGAGAAAAGCCTTGAAGGTCTTGAGGTCATTGGTGTTTGTCTGTGCGTACATACCTTCAAACACATACTCCATGCGGTCAGAGGTATATATCTTGTCGTTGGAGCGCATAGCACGCTTATTCTCGCTTTCAACGGCATTGTTCATTGAGCTGTTGAAGAATGAGGAAATATCTGTGGAACTTTCGTCTATCACGAGCGGATAAGACGCGAGGGTGTCACGCTGTATATCGTCGATGTACTTCTGCACGCCGCTCGACAGTGACAAGATCAGTGCGATACCGATGATACCTATGCTTCCCGCGAAGGCGGTCAGTATGGTGCGTCCCTTTTTCGTCATAAGGTTGTTGAGGGAAAGCGACATTGCGGTAAAGAACGACATTGACGTTTTGCGCACCTTTTCGGGCTTGTCTTTGAGGGGCGTTTCCTCGGTGTAAGGCTTACTGTCCGCGGTTATTTTGCCGTCAACGAGCCTTATGATGCGGTTTGCGTACTGTTCGGCAAGCTCCGGGTTGTGCGTTACCATAATAATGAGCTTATCCTTGGATATCTCTTTGAGTATCTCCATTATCTGCACGGAAGTCTCGCTGTCCAGTGCGCCGGTAGGCTCATCCGCCAGCAGTATGTCGGGGTCGTTTATCAGCGCTCTTGCGATCGCAACACGCTGCATCTGACCGCCGGACATCTGGTTCGGCTTTTTCTTCATCTGGTCTTTCAGTCCGACCTTTTCCAGCACCTCCACGGCTCTTTTTCTGCGCTCCGATTTGGAAACTCCGGACAGCGTGAGCGCAAGCTCCACGTTAGAGAGCACGGTCTGATGAGGTATGAGGTTATAGCTTTGGAACACGAAACCTATCTTATGATTGCGGTAGGTATCCCAGTCTCTGTCTCTGTACTTCTTTGTGGAAACGCCGTTGATTATCAGATCTCCGTCGGTGTAGCGGTCAAGACCGCCGATGATGTTGAGCAGCGTTGTTTTGCCGCAGCCCGACTGACCGAGCACTGCAACGAACTCGTTGTCGCGGAAATCGACGCTTACGCCGCGGAGCGCTTCAACGACAGTCTCGCCCATTTTGTAGTTCTTTTTGATGTTTTTGAGACTTAACATTCTGTGACCTTTCTGTGTTCTTTGTTTGTTTTCTATTCTCCGAGCCGTTTTACGGGCTTGAAACCTGTTGTTTTTGTGAACTTCATATTGCAGGTGAATGAATTTACGAAATCCGACGGGTCGATGCGCTCAAAGTTTGTGGTATCGAATCTTTCGCGCTCGAACAGCACCGACAGTATCGTGACTTCAGCGTCATTTCCCGTTGAGGTATCGAGCACGTTATCGACCGCGTGGACTATCACGCCGCCCACGGGCAGCACTGCGAATATCTCTCTTGCTATGCGTATCGCGCAGCTGCACACATAATCCTGCACGAGATCGAAATACTGCGACTTTGACATTTCCTTTTCGGAGAGTTTACCGCTTTTGAGCACTGTGACTGTGGTTTTGGGCACTACATCGTCGGACTTTACCTGAAACTCCGTTTCCATAACGGAGGGGTCGTCTGTGCCGAACTCGAAACCGCTGCCGTACTCCACGAGATCCTCGAACGGGTTTGCTTCCTCTATCGCTTCAAGATATGCGTCGATGTCGCCGTCAATGATGCGCTGTGCGAACTTATAGCTGTCCTGCCAGTCCGCGAACTCCTGCGCATCTGTCTTTCTTGCGTCCTCCACCGCATCTTCGAGCTGTTTGCGGGATTTTTCGGTCTTTCCGAAGAACTTGTCGGCAAATCCCGGCTTATACTCTGCGAGAGCCTTTTCCGCTTCTGTCTCGCGGGGTCCCTTCTGCCCCTTCACGAACGGGGGCGGAGTTTCGAGGACGCTCTCCCAGTTCATATCGTTCTCACATTCCTTGTGAACGGATTTTATGACATCTATATAATTCTCGGCTTCTGCGGCTTTGAACTCGTTTTCGCGGAGTTCATCGGCTTTCTGCTGTGCCTTTTCCTCTGCGAGTTTGGCTTTTTCTTTTGCAATTTCTTCCTTCTGCTTTTTCAGTTCTTCCTGTTTCTTTTTGGCGTCCGATGTACTCTTTTTCTTCTTGCCGCCGAACTCCTTGACGTATGACAATCCTGTTCCGGGGATCCCGAGGGTAGCGGTGCGCCTGCCGCTTGTATTGAGCGAATAGCGGCAGCCGTTGGTGCCGAGACTCACGCCGACACCGGATTTGCTGACGTTCAGCTTGACTCCTTTACATATATTTATGCTT
>CAMHBE010000016.1 GCA_946183095.1 uncultured Clostridia bacterium
AAAACGGGGTCATCGGTCTTACCTTCGGCGATTAGACGGTCACGCTCCCCGAGAAACTCCTCATTGACAGTCGGGAACGTCAGCTCCCCCGTGCGTATCTCATCGAACGGTTCGTTCAGCTTTGACAGCAGCTTTTCCGCCAGCTTCGCTGTCCGTGACTCTTTGCGGACACAAGAGTTGATATAAAGTATCGGTCTTTCCATAGATATGCACCTCACATGGTCGTTGTTATATTTAAATTGTAACATAAAACTCCCCCAAATGTCAATACCGCACAAAGAGACATACGCTCTTTATGCGGTATTGCATTAAGAATGGTGATGCAGTTTCCGGCAGCACCGCTATTTCCGGTCACTTGACTGCGTGCGGCACGCTCTCGGTTTCTGCCGCCCCTTTGCCGTCGGAGCTGTCGTCCTCGGGTATTATCTCCGGGTCGTCCTCCGGTATCACGGACACGTCATCGGGTGTGGGCGCGGGTTCGTCGGGAGCGGAAAACACCTGCGGTTCATTGCCCGGCTCCGGGTCGGTGTAAGTCCCGCCCGCGCCGTAGTTCTCTGCCGCATATACGAGCACCGTGTAGCAGTCCATAAGCTCCTCGTAGGTCGCCTCACGCACTGCATACAGCTCATCGGCGTTCAGGAAAGACTTGATATCGTCAACCAGTCCGACCCTGCCGACGGAAGAAAGGTCGTAGATCTGCTGAACCGTGAGGTTTGCGCGCATCTTCTCGAACGCGGAGTCAAGAGCGGCGTTGTAGTCGCAGTAAACTATCGGGAGCGCCGTAGTCACCGCAGGTCGGTAATGCTGAACGCCCTTCTCGTCGATGTAGTAATTGCTGCCGAATGCAAGATCCTCGATCTTCACAAGCTCCAGACCCTTCTTTTTCAGCCCGGTTATTATGTCGGGCAGGGCTTCGAGCGTAACCTCGCAGTCGTTGTGGAAAAGCACCACCGAACCGGACGCAGTACCGTCGAGCACCCTCTTTTTCACCGAGACAGCGTCGGGATCATCAAGGTCTTTGCTGTCAACGCTCCACTGCACGACGGTGTAGCCCATGCCCTCCAGCGTGGTGAGTGAGCTGTCGTCGCAGTCGCCGTAGGGCGGACGGTAGAACGCGGGGTCGCGGTTGGAAATGACCTTTATCTTCTTTGCGTTCTCGTTCGTGTCGGCTATCAGATCGTTGATGTTCGTTCCGGCGATATGTATGTTCTTGTCGGATGCGCACTGCACCGAATGACCCGCCGCCGATATCTTGCGTACGGCATCGGGGTGGGTGTCGCAGAACTCTCCCGTAACGAAGAATGTCGCCGGGGTGTTGGTATTGCGGAGTATTTCGAGCAGACCGTCGATATTGCCCGCATCCCACGCGCAGTCAAAGGTGAGAGCGGCGCGTTCGTCAGTGCGCTCAACACTGCATACCGGTCTTTTTGATGTATCCGCCGATGCAGTGACCGAGCCTGCAACTGCGAAGATAACGGCTGCCGCTGCCGCGATAACGGCGAGAACGATGCCCGCTATGCGGAATATCTGTTTTCTTGTCATAGTGCATACTACCATTGTGATATGTCCTTTCGTATATTATCTTGTACTTGATAATATTCGGGATGTCCGGAAAATATACCGGCAGATCGGATCATATTTCAGTGACAAGTTCGTTTTATTATCACTATCTCCAACTTAAAAAAATATAGTTTATATTTCGCTTAAGTTGTGAACAGTGACATTAGAGGAACCCTTTATTATTGCAAAATGCTTTAGTGCGGTATTATAGTAATGGACGATTTTGTGCAAATTTACTGTTTTTGATGTTAATATTTAGCAAAAACGTGAAAAATTCAAGCTGTGGAAAATTTTATGGATTTAGGTATTTACAATCTGCCCAAAATATGCTAAAATACTAAAAGATAGTTTTATATACGGGATAATATTGTGTCCCCTCATTAAGAAAGCTTCTGAATAATATATATCCAAACCAAGAAAACACCCTGTGTCCGTATGAGCACAGGGTGTTTTCCGTATATCTTTTATGTTTACACAGCGTTTGCGGCGAACTCGGCGCGTATCTTGTCCACAAGTCCGTTCTTTGCAAGCCTTGCGGCGGAACAGATAATGTTGTACATCGTTCCGGAGTTTGCAGCACCGTGTCCCTTTATCACGGGGATATTCGTTCCGAGCAGCACAGCCCCGCCCTGTGTGTTGAAGTCGTACTTTCTGTACACCGCGTCAAGCTGTTCGCCTACCGCGTCCTGCACGCCGGGGAGTTTCCGCAGTTCGGCAAGCGCTGCCTTTGCGCTGCCCTCTATGGTTTTCAGCAGGACGTTGCCGGAAAAACCGTCGCACACGATCACATCGGCTTCTCCGGTAAGCACAGATGTTCCCTCGACATTTCCGACAAATTCGGGTATATTCGCGCGTATAAGCTCATTTGCCTGTTTTACTACGGCATTGCCCTTTTTGTCCTCCGCGCCGTTGGACAGCAATCCAACTTTCGGCGCTGCAACGCCCACCGCCTTCATATACGCGATGCCCATGTGTGCGAAATCGACGAGTTTTTCCGCGCGGCAGTCAACGTTTGCGCCGCAGTCAACGATGCACAGCGGAGTTCCGCCGATACGCGGGAGTTCCACCAGCAGCATCGGACTTATGCGTGCGATACGTCCGAGCATCATCATCGCCGTAACAAAGATAGCGCCCGTTGCACCGCACGACACCAGCGCGCCTATGTCCGGGTCATCCTTGTAAAGCTGCGCTGCCCGCACCAGTGACGAGTTCTTCTTGTTTTTGAACGCTTCGGCGGGGTCATCGTGATTGGTTATGACCTCGGGCGCGTTGATGATCTCTATGCGCTCCGTGCGATATCCGCGCTCGTTTATGTACCGGGTAAGCTCCTGCTCATTACCGCACAGGTACAGATACAGCTCCTCGTTCTCCCGTACTGCCATGAGCGCGCCGTCAACGAGCTCTGTCTGCGGTCTGTCGGCACCTTGCAGGTCAACCGCTATTTTTATCATGGGTACCACTGCCTTCCTGTTCTTTCCAGAAATTTTCCGTAAGCATCCGGTATGTCTGCGGCTGGAACGGCGGCTTTGAGAGCTCCGCGGTCATTTCGTCGCTGAGCGTGCCGTCTTTTGCAAACACCGCGCCTGCGTTCCTTATCTTTGACAGATACATCGGCAGCTTGCGCTCCTTTCCCGTATCTATAAGCGCTTTGAGTTCGGGGCAGCATATCATAGTATAGCCCTTTTTGCCGAGTATCAGATCGATCTGACCTTTGAGCGGTGCGAACACCTCGGCGGATTCCGAGAAACCGCATGAAGATATCACCGCGAACCGCTGACCTTCTTTCTGTACGCGCAGTCTGTGGTACTGCTCATCGTCGTCCGACCGCATCTCGCCCCTGTACGTTGAGAGCATTCCGAGGAGACGGTCGGTCACGACCTTCATCGTTCCCGGCAAGCCGAAAAAAAAGAGGGGGAAGCTCTCAACTATGAAGTCGGCTTCTTCCAGCTTACTTTTCAGCATCGGGATATCATCACCTTTGATAACACATTCTCCCGCCGTTCGTCCCCAGCATGAGAGACATCCTCGGCAGGGAATGACGTTCATATCCGATATGTTCACATATTCGGCAGTGCTCCCTGTTTCCTGCTCCAGACCCTCCACGAATGCTCTTGTCACAGTCATGGTGAAGCTCTTTTCACGCTTGGGACTGCCATTTATCACAAGTATCTTCTTTGCCTGTTTATCGGGCATCACTATCTCCCTTATGTTTCCGGTGCAGCGTCAGGCTGCCGCAGGTCAAGGGCGCGCAGCCCTTGTGCCGTCTGCCAATGCAGAAAGCATTGGTAGGGCAATCCAAAGCGTGCACGACGCACGTTTTGGATTGCCGGAAAAGACAAAGCGCGAACGCGCCGCTGCACCTGCCTTCTTATTATCGCTTGTATATGCTGTCTCTTGATACTGCTGTGAATACGAGACTTCCCTTTGCGTGGACATTGCCATCCACCCTGACTTCGGCATCGAACGCGAACAGCGCACCGCCTCCGCGTGTCTTTTTAACGCTGATATCCAGCACATCTCCGGGGATAACAGGCTTCACGAATTTGAACCCGTCCACTTTCAGCAGCACATAGAGCTTGTCGGCATCAGGCTCCTGCTCAACAACGAACGAGCAGAGCTGCGCACAGGCTTCGATCAGCAGTACGCCGGGCATTATCGGAGCACCGGGGAAATGCCCGATGAAATGCGGTTCGTTCACCGACACACACTTTATGCCCTCCGCACTCTCGCCCGGAACGACCTCTATAACACGGTCGATCATCTGAAACGGCGGGCGCTGCTTTATCTTTTCGTTTATATCATCAATATACATCATAGCGAGATACCGCCGTCCATTGTTATTACCTGTCCCGTTATGTAGGACAGCTCATCTTTGGTGAGCATCGACACCACCGCCGCGACTTCCTCAGCCTTGCCGAAGCGTCCGAGCGGTATCTCTTTCAGATACTCTTCTTTTTTCTCGTCCGACAGCGCGTTTATCATCTCTGTTTCGATAAATCCCGGAGCTACCGCGTTCACACGGATGCCTTTTGCGCCGAGTTCTTTTGCAAGCACCCTCGTAAGGGAGTTCACAGCGCCTTTTGCGGCACTGTACACGCTCTGTCCAGCAAGTGCGAGTTCGCCGCTCACCGAGGACATATTGATTATCACGCCCTGCTTGCGTCTGAACATTTTCAGACCCACCTGCTGCGCACAATAGAAATATCCCTTCACGTTCAGGTCGAAGCACTTGTCGAGATCGTCGTTGTTCATCATCAGCAGATAGCTGTCGCGCACGATCCCCGCGTTGTTCACCAGCACGTCTATCTGCCCGTACTTCTTGTCAACGTCCCGCACCATCTGCTTTACCTGCGCGGGGTCGGAAACATCCGCCTTGTATATCATGCCGTCGCCGCCGTCTGACCGTATCTGCTCCAGCACCTTGTTGGCTTCTTCCTCGCTGCGGCTGTAGTTTATAACTACCGTGAAGCCGTCCTTTGCGAGACGCACAGCACAGGCTCTGCCGATACCGCGCGATGCTCCGGTTATTAACGCAACTTTCATCGCTTCTCCTTATCTGCCGTTATCTTCCAATCACAAGCGCGCAGTACGAACCGCCCGCGCCGAACGAAAGCGCGAGTATATTGTCAAGCTCGCCGCTCTTAACTGTCTTTCTTGCCATTTTACCGTCGCCGCCGAGGAAATACGCGCTGTCCTCCGGGATATCCCCGTGCAGCATCAGCGCAGCGTGTGCGGCTCCGAGTGCAGCCGATGCAGCCCTTCCCTCGCCGAGACGCTCCTTCACCGAAAGTACGGGAAGTTCCGCGAGTCTGCCGCCGAATACGCGTTTCAGCGCACCCAGCTCTATGTCATCAACCGCCTTGCAGCCGTCCGCAAATCCCACGACCGCACCGATGTCGGCAGCCGTGATGCCCGCATCCGCAACAGCTTCCGCTATCGCACGGTCAAGCGCTTCGTCCGAGCCGCTCAGCTTTCCGAACTCTACATTGCGGTGCGCGGAGCCGCAGCCCTTTGCGTAAGCGTATATGCGCGCGCCCCTGTCCTTTGCAGCCGTTTCATCTTCGAGCAGCAGTGTAGTGCTTCCGTCGGAGAGTATGAAGCTGTCTGAACCCGAATACGGCTCCACAGGCTTGTCCGCGGCGTAACCGAGAGTTCCGTACAGCTCGCGGATTATATCGTCGTTCTCGTCCGTGCCCGTCGCGAGCATAGCTTTCTCGCGTCCGAGACGTATCACGCTCATTGCATACGCTGCCGAGAAAAGTCCCGACTGCGCACCGTTCGTCGCGGTAACGTTGTACCCCTTTATGCCGGAGCATATCGAGAGATAGCCGCCCGCCGCATTATATACGGTATTCGGGAACTTGAACGCACTTCCGTTCGCGTTGCCCTTTTCCGCTATCAGCATCTCAAAGTCGCAGACCGGGGAGAGCGCACCCTCGGAAGTTCCCACGATTATGCCTATATCGGTCGCGTTGTCGTCCGTTATCGTAAATCCGCCGTCCTGGAGCGCTTCCATTCCGGAAACTGCCTGGAGCTGGCTGAAACGGTCGAGCTTGCGGTAAAATGCCATTTTCAGACCGAGCGCGTCGTAATCGTCCTTGCCCACCGACGAACAGAGGTCGGCAGCAGCTGCGGGAGTTCCCGGAACGAAGTCCTCAACGTAATTCTGCACGCCGTTTCCCGCCGGGGTCACGATACCCATGCCGGTGATGCCGATCCGCGGTCTTTCGTCTCTCATCTTAACACTGCCGATCTTCTTGCCGAACACGATGGACGCGTTGTTGCCGCCGAAGGCGAAGGAGTTGCTCATGACCGTGTGGAGTTCCTTTTTGCGGGGAACGTTCGGACAGAAATCGAGCTTTCCGGCTCTTTCCGCGAGCAAGGTGAGATCATCCTCCGAAAATCCCACAGTCGGGGGAACGATGTTTTCACACAGCGCTTTTATCGCAAGAACGGCTTCCACCGCTCCCGCCGCGCCGAGACAATGCCCCGTCATGGCTTTTGTGGAGCTTACGCTGAGGTCGTCGTTCTTTCCGTCGAATATGGTATGCAGGGACAGGAATTCCGCTTCATCGTTCTTTGCGGTACCCGTTCCGTGCGCGTTTACATAGTCTATATCGGCTTCGGTGATGCCGGAATTCTTGATAGCATCGCGGATAGCGTTCATCTGTCCTTCGCCGTCGGGCCGCGGAGCCGTGATGTGGTGTGCGTCGCTGCTCACGCCGGAACCCAGCACCTCGCAGTATATCTTCGCGCCGCGTGCCTTTGCGTGCTCGTAAGACTCGACTATGACCGCACCCGCGCCCTCGCCGAGCGTGATACCGCTGAGGTGATTGAACGGCGAGCAAGGGTTCGCGTCGAGCGCGTGCAGCGAGGTGAAACCGGCATAAGGCACGGAAGCGAAGGAATCCGCACCGCCCGCGATAACAACATCCGCGCGTCCCGTCCTTATCAGGTCGGAGGCGTAGGAGATGCTGATAGTACCCGCGGCGCAGGCGTTGGCGACGTTGGTGACGACACCTCCCGCGTGGCAGTAACCCGCAGCCTGCGACGCTATCGCGGCTATCGGCATCTGGGGTATCAGTTCCGCTTTCTTTCCTTTTGTATAGTATTCCTCAACGCTTACGACACCGCCTACACAGCTGCCCATTATCACTCCGGCGCGTTCGCTGCCGCCGAAGTCCGTAAGCCCGGAATCGTTCATGGCTTCAGCGACTGCCTTTATGCAAAGCTTTGAAGCTCTGTCCATACCCTGTGTTCCGGGAAGGCTCCACGGCGTGTCGTCACGCACTTCTGCGGAGTAGTCCGAATAGCAGTTCTCGGTATCGACGGTTTTCGTGTGATCTATGCCGGACACCGCATTTATCGCGTTGTTCCAGCATTCCTCAACATTTCCGCCTATAGCGGAGATCATGCCGAGACCTGTTATCACACAGCGAGTTCTGTCGTTTTCCACTTTATCTCACCCTTCTTTATCTTTGTGCAATGTCTTTGTTTACTTTATTTATCAACAACACTAAAAACCATTGCCGTTATCTTTCACAGCAAAGGTTTTCGGTGGATATCATTTTTGTGTTTTGCGGTGCATCACTTGTTTGCTGTGATGTACGCGGCTATGGTGTCGATGCTTAAGAAGTTTTCCTTGTCAACGCCGGTCATGTCAACTCCGAACTCGCCGTCAACATAGGAGATTATCTCCAGAGAATCAACAGAATCAAGACCTATCGAGCTGTCGCCGAAAAGTTCGGTGTCGTATTCCAGAACATCGGCTTCAACTCCGAGAGTTGAGCATATAAAATCCTTGAGTTTAGCCTTCATCTCATTATCAGCCATGGTCATATCCTCCTCATAGACATTAAGGCAATTTATTAAAACATTATACAACAGTTTTTCAAAAAATGCAAGATGCAATTTCGAGAAAATATACAATTTTTTTCTTTGAAAACGTTCACAGTGCCGTCCGACGCATTTACGCGGTATGATCTCCCTTTTTCCGCCGGCATACCTGCTCGGTTCGCCGAAACGGCTTTGTTATGCATCTTTCCGGCATTTTCTCTGCGCATCGCCGATGCAGCTGCATCCATGACGCGGCAAAACAGCGCATGATACAGCGGGAATGCAGGCGGCAAATTTCGTCAAATTTAACAAAAATTCCCTTGCAATACCGATAATTTTTGAATTTGCACAATATTGTCAAAACAGCACAAAAATTCTTGCAATTTGCGGAAAAATATGTTATAATAAGACATAATCTGTAAGGAGGAACACATCATGAGCAAAGTTCTGGTAGCATATTTCAGCACAAAGGGCGTAACAGCAAGAAAAGCCGAAGCTATCGCCGAAGCGGCAGGCGCGGATCTGTATGAGATAAAGCCCGCGGTACCGTATTCCGACGAGGATCTCGATTACCGCAACAGCGAGTCGCGCAGCACGGTGGAGATGAAGGACAAGAGCTTCCGCCCCGAACTCGCCGACAAGGACGCGCACGCGGAGGATTACGACACGATATTCCTCGGTTTCCCGATCTGGTGGTACACAGCCCCGACCATTATCAACTCTTTCCTTGAGAGCTATGACCTCGCGGGAAAGACCATCATACTTTTTGCGACCTCGGACGGTACGAAATTCGGCAAGTCCGTGCAGGATCTCAGAAAGAGCGTTCCCGAGTCCACGGTCATCAAAGAGGGCAAGATGATGTCGAATATGCAGACTCTCGTCATAAAGGCATGGGTCAAGGAACTCGGCTTCGGGAACGACTGATCCCGCTACAGCCCCTGACCTGCTTTATTGACACGTTTAGGCGCTCCCGACGCGGGGCGCCTTATCTTGCTTGCCCTGTTATTACAGGGCACCTCTAAAAACCTCTTGCCGCCCATTCGTACCGCCCTAAAGCCGTCATATTGCACAAATTTTCCTTGACATACGACAGTATGCCTGCAAAAAATTTGTACAATCTGCCGACTTTATGTCGGCACGCCTGAACGACAATAGGTTTTTAGAGGAGCCCTACAGTATCGTTTCCATGCCCGTTTTCTGGGGCAGCAGTCCCATTTTCTCGTAGAACCTGCGCGCGTCCGGGTTGCACTCCCAGACGTTGAGCGTGATGTTGTAGCAGCCGACAGACTTCGCGTATGCTCTGACGTGTTCGTACAGCGCACTGCCGACGTGCTTCCCGCGGCTCTTTTCGTCAACGCACAGATCGTCGATATACAGCGTCTTTATGTCGGTGAGTATGTTGTCGCCCTTGTGCTCCTGAAGGACGCAGAACGCGTAGCCCAGCAGTTCCCCGTCCTGCAATGCGGCAAATATCGGTCTGCTGTCATCGGCTATTATCTCCGCGAGCTGCTCGTCGGTGTATTTCTTGACACCGCCCTTGAACAAGTCCGGGCGGCCTTTGTGATGCACTTCGAGCACCTGCCGCAGCAGAGAGTTTATCCCGTCCATATCCTTTATTACCGCTCTTCTTATCTCCATGACGGACACTTCCTTTCTTTTACCTTCTACAATTATATATTTTATGGTAATTTCTGTCAATAGCTTTTTTTCGGCATTTTCCGATTTGACAATCAGCCTTTTTTGCTATATAATAGTTTGTGGGGAACGCTACCCCCTTTTACCGATATACAATGACTCTTTTCAAGGAGTGATACCGTGATACACACGAAACATACATTTTTATCGGCGGCGGCAGTTACGCTGTGCGCCGCTCTGCTTGCGGGCTGCGGGACTGCGCCGGGGTCTGATGCCGGGGAGACTTCCCGCACGTCTGCGGCTGAAACGTCCGCTTCGGAAACATCCGCGGCGGTGACTTCCGCATCTTCCGAAGAACAGACCTCCTCCGCTGCGCCCTCCGCGTCCGTGGGAGCTTTCGCCGACGAGGAGGAGATAACCCCCGAAAAAGAAGAAAAGCCGTTCGTTATCGCAGTTGACGGCATTAACAGCACATACACCCCGTTTACAGGCAGTTCGGAATATGACCGGCTGCTCGACAGGCTCACCGGCGCAAGGCTGCTCGGACGCACAAGGGCGGGCAGACCCGTGACCGCCGGCGTTTCCGGTCAGAAAGAGCGTTTCGGCGGCAAGACCTACGATTACAGCGGGCTTGCCGATGTGTTTACCTACCGCAGTGAGACCGATGATACCACGACTTTCACCTTTGTGCTGCGGGAGAACGCGGGGTTCGCCGACGGTGAGACGCTTGACGCGGACGACGTGATCTTCACGCTCTATGTGCTGCTCGACCCGTCTTACGAGGGTGACAAGTCCCTCGCGGATGCCGGCATCGTGGGTGCGCTGAACTACCGCTATGACAGCGCGTTCGCCGACACGATAACCGACGAGCGCATTGCGGAAGTCCTCGCGTCCCCCGAGATAGAGGATATGATGCGGGAAAAGCTGGTCATACCGACATTGCAGAAGCAGTACGCCGTGGTCGAGACGCTTTACGGCGACAGTTCCTACGAGATATACACGAGCAGATACCCCGACCCGCGCGATCTTTTCGTGTTCTTCTTCTCGATAGACAGCGAATACACCCGCCCCGAGAACGCTTCTAAAGACGATGTCATTTCCGATATCGCCGCAATGTACGGCAGCGGCTACAAACAGCTCGCAAGCATGACAGTGGGCGACGAGAACGCATTTGACAGGCAGGCGGCGGCGATTGCGACCGAATACATCACCGTGCAGTCATACAACGCGGAAGTTCCCCGCGAACATATCAACAGCATTTCCGGCATACGCAGGACGAGCAGATACAGCCTTGCGGTGACAGTTCGCGGCACCGGAACCGATTTTCTCGACACGGTCGCTGATATCGTCGTTGCGCCGCTGCACTACTACGGTTCGGAAGCGCTTTATGAGATCGAAAAAGAACGTTTTGGCTTCACCAAGGGCAATGCTGCCGCCGTTCTTGCCGCACACGCGGGGGATCCTCTCGGCGCCGGCGCATACAGTGCAGCATCGTCCGATGACGGTACGCCGGTATTTGCCGCAAACAAGTATTATTATCGCGGCAAGCCATATACCGAAGAAATTACCGTCACAGGTGCATACGATGACCCGGCTGATATGATAGCCGACGGCAGAGCGGATGCGGCGTTTTCCGACGGCTCGGCTGATGTTCGCAGTTCCGCCGACAATGCCAACAGATCCGTCGAGAAAGTATTCACCGAGGTCGTCGGCAGCAGCGGCTACGGATACATCGGCATAAACGCCGATACCGTGAACATCTCCGGAGATGCGCTCTCCGAAGCGAGCTGCTTTCTGCGCAAGGGCATTGCCACAGCACTGAACTATTTTAAAGGCGGATCCGTTTCCGCCTACTTCGGCGAGGAATACGAACTCACCGACTACGCGATCGCCGGAACGATGCAGGTCGCAGCCGACACCGAAGCCTATATCCCGCCGTACTCCCTCGATGCGGACGGCGAGCCGATCCTGACCCCCGACATGACTGCCGCACAGCAGAAAAACGCGGTGAAGACCGCCTGTCTCGGCTATTTCATGCGTGCGGGCTATACCGTTGACGAAAACGGCGTTATCACCGCAGCACCGGAGGGCGGGAGACTCTCGTTCAATGCGCTCGTATCAGGCGGCGGAGCCGGTGCGCATCCCGCATATACGGCTCTCGCAAAAACCTCGGAACTGCTCGGCGAGATAGGAATAACGCTGAACGTAACTGATGTCACCGACCCCGGCACGCTCTGGGAAAGTATTTCCCACGGTACCCATGAGATATGGGCGGGTGCGTGGGACTGCACGCTGTCACACCTCTATCCTGCCGACCACTACGGCATAGACTTCGGCAAACTCGACTATGAGCTCCCGGAAACGGAAAGCGCTGCCGACGCGGAATATGCGCTGTTCTGTGCGGTATGCCGCAAAGCTGTGGATGAACTTGCCGTCGAAGTCCCCCTCTATAAGCGGA
This sequence comes from uncultured Clostridia bacterium, assembly GCA_946183095.1. Classification (GTDB taxonomy): domain Bacteria; phylum Bacillota; class Clostridia; order Oscillospirales; family Ruminococcaceae; genus Ruminiclostridium_E. The sequence continues at coordinate 11,990 of CAMHBE010000016.1, forward strand.
CAAGCCTTGTGCTGTTCAGCGCCCTTCGCGTGAATAAGTCCGGTGTTGCCGAAAACATGACCGGTTCTTACGACTGGACAGACCAAATAGAAAAGCTGGAGCTGAAATGATGAAAACCAACGTTCTGATACTCGCGGGCGGGTCGTCAAGCCGCATGAACGGTATAAACAAGCAGTTCGCACTTATCGGCGGCATCCCCGTCATAATAAAAAGCATCCTCGCCTTCGAGCACTGCCCCCTCGTGTCGGATATAATCGCTGCCGTGCGGGAATGTGACGCGGACAGGCTTGCCGCGCTGTGCGGAGAATACGGCATTACAAAGCTGAAAAAGACAGTTCCCGGCGGTGATACCCGTACAGAGTCCGCACGGCGCGCGTTTGCGGAATGTGACGATTGTGATATTATAATAGTACACGACGGTGCAAGGCCCTACGTTTCCGCCGCACTCATCGAGCGCGTGATAAATGCCGCAGCCGCTCACGGTGCCGCGATACCCGCACTTCCGCTGAAGGACACTGTCAAATTCACCGACGAAAAGGGTTTTTCCGCGGGAACTCCCGACCGCGCCGCACTTCGCGCAGTTCAGACACCGCAGGCTTTCCTCTGTTCGCAGTACCGCGAAATGATGCTGTCGGGGAAGGATGCCACCGACGACGCGGGACTTGCGGAAATGCTGGGTATGCCGGTATTTCTCACGGAGGGTGATCCCCGCAACATAAAAATAACCACACCCGACGACCTTCCAAAGGAGAAAAACTCAATGTTTCGTATCGGACACGGCTATGACGTTCACCTGCTCACAGAGGGGCGAAAGCTCATCATCGGCGGCGTTGACATACCATTCGACCTCGGGCTGCTCGGACATTCCGACGCTGATGTTCTCGTCCATGCGGTTATGGACGCAATGCTCGGTGCGCTGGCGCTGGGCGACATCGGCAGGCACTTCCCCGACAATGACCCGCAGTACAAAGGCGCGGACAGCATCGGACTGCTGCGGCGCGTCACAGAAATGATACATGAGCGCGGGTATTCGGTTTCAAACCTCGACTGCACGATAAATGCAGAGAAGCCGAAACTCGCTCCCTACACAGCGCAGATGCGCTCGAATATCGCGGCAGCCTGCGGATGCAGCGAATCGCAGGTCAGCGTGAAAGCCACCACCGAGGAAGGGCTGGGACTTGCGGGCAAAGGGATAGGTTCGGTTTGCGTGTGCTTGCTGAGTTCCTGTCAAAGCGGTATGTTCTGACAGACCGTTCCCTGACGAAGCGTGATCTGCCGCTGATATCATCGTAAACAAAAACCGACCCTGCGGAATCCACAAGGTCGGTTTTCTTTTGCCGTTATAAATTATATTGTCACGTTTTCGGTTCCTTTGTCGAACAAAGGAACCGGGTCAGGAGTTTGAGGATAGGGCAGCGCCCTATCCTCATGTGGCTCGCCCTCAAGGCGAGTCACGGTCTCAAGCGGCAGCGACCTATCATCACACGGAGCTGTGGCTCTTGACATACTCTACGACTTCATCAGCTGTGCAGAACGCCATAGATACGCAGGTGTCGGCGCATCCGTAGTAGATGGCGATACGACCGGTGTCTGCATCGCAGAGAGCTGCGCAGGGGAATGTAACGTTCTGGACATCTCCGACGCACTCATAGAGCTCTCTCGGGTTGAGGAGGTATTCTGCGCAGCGGTACTTTACTTTCCACGGCTTGTCGATATCGAGGATGCACGCGCCGAAGCTGTAAACGAAGCCGTTGCAGCTTTCGAGAACGCCGTGATAGAATACCAGCCAGCCTTCATCTGTCTCTATCGGGATAGGACCTGCGCCTATCTTCTTGGACTCCCAGCCTCTGAGGGGTCCCATAACGTGTCTGTGTTCGCCCCAGTACTTCATATCGGGGGACTGAGAAACATACATATCACCGAAGGGAGTGTGACCGCTGTCCGAAGGACGGCTGAACATAACGTACTTACCGTCTATCTTTCTCGGGAACAAAACGCCGTTTCTGTTAAAGGGCAGGAAGGCGTTCTCACACTGGTGGAATTCCTTGAAATCCTTTGTCCAGCCCACGCCGATAGTAGGTTTCCAGCCGTAAGCGTTGCACCATGTGATCCAGAATCTGTCCTCGATCCATACGCAGCGGGGGTCATAGCCGTACTGCCACGGATTTGCTTCCTTTGTTTCGGGATCGTCGTTTATCCATTCAACGCGGTTTTCGTTGATCTCCCAGTGGATGCCGTCTTTGGAGAAGCCGGCGTGGATAGCCATGTTTCTTTCTTTGTCGTCCACTCTGAAAACGCCTGCGAACTTATAGTCGCCGCACACGAACGGAACTACAGCGCTGTTGAAGATAGAGTTTGCGGCGGGGATAAGGTCTCTGGGTATGATCGGGTTAGCGTCATAGCGCCAGATGACGTCCTTGCAGCCTGCGGGCTTGTCCTGCCACGGGATGTTGGGGAGGGAAGTGCCGTTGATGATCTTTACGCTCATGATAATTACCTCTTTCATTAGGATTTTTCCGGTGCAGCCGCGCATTACTGCCGCCCGCTGCACATTTCCGGTAATATTATTATATAATA
>CAMHBE010000017.1 GCA_946183095.1 uncultured Clostridia bacterium
ACTTCAATGCACGGCCGCCGGGGGTGGTTTCGGGGTTGCCGAACATCACGCCTATCTTTTCGCGTATCTGGTTTATGAAGATAGCGACAGTGTTGGACTTTGAGATGACCGCGGTGAGCTTCTTCATTGCGCCCGACATGAGCCTTGCCTGAACGCCGACAAATGAATCTCCCATATCGCCGTCTATCTCGGCTTTTGTTACCATTGCGGCAACGGAGTCCAGCACGATTATGTCGATAGCTCCCGAACGCACGAGCGCCTCCATGATATCGAGCGCCTGTTCACCCGTGTCCGGCTGAGAAACTATAAGGTTATCGACATCAACGCCGAGTGCTTTAGCATACACGGGGTCGAGTGCGTGCTCAACATCGACGAATGCGGCAATACCGCCGCGCTTCTGTGCTTCGGCGATAGCGTGGAGCGTAACGGTGGTCTTACCGCCGGATTCCGGTCCGAATATCTCGATGATACGGCCTTTCGGAAGACCGCCTATACCGAGCGCCATGTCAAGCCCTATCGAGCCGGTGGGGATCGATTCAACGTTGAGGTTGGTCTTTTCGCCCATTCTCATTACCGAACCCGCGCCGAACTGCTTTTCTATCTGCGCGATAGCCGCGTCGAGCGCCTTTTTCTTTTCTTCGGGCGTAACGGGCTTTTCGAGAACTTTCTTGCTTGCCTGTGCTTTTGCCATTTGCATTTCCTTTCCTGCTGCGTCAACAGCCTTACTTTTCTGTATTTTCGGGCATTTCCGCCCTTTCTCCTATCTCACGGATGAGATCTTTTTTGAGTTCGAGCATCCGCGAAAACTGTTTTTTTACATCTTTTTTCATGCCGCCGCTCTGCCAGTCGAGTATCGCGCCGAAACAGGCACATTTGTAGAAATTGATGATGATCTCCTTGTCGTCTTCGGCAATACGGTAATCTTTCAGAGCATTGTCTATGTAAACGGTGACGACGTGTTCACACACCCGCCAGAGGTACTGCTCATAGATATCGCGGCTGACGGAATTGTATATGTGCATCGCCGCTCTGCGGTTGTTCATCGCGAAACTTACTGCCGCGTCGAGACATTCCTCCAGAGAAGATATCGACGGGTACTGCGCGATAAGCTCTTCCGCCTGCTCCATGACCATTTCTTCGAGGAGCGACGGCAGATCGCGGAAGTGGTAATAAAACGAATTGCGGTTTATCCCGCAGTCCTCCACTATATCTTTTATCGTTATCTGATTTACCGGTTTTTCGTTCAGCAGCTTCAGCGCAGATGCCTTTATAGCCTTTTCTGTCAGATTCGCCAAACCCCTGACCTCCCTGTTAGTCGATACCTTATATTATATCATACTTTAAAAAAATTTACAACCGTTTTTTGAAATATTGACAACGTTTTCAAGGCTGATGATAAGAAGCGGGGGATCATTATTGCACATAATTTGACAAATTCACGGGAATATGGTAGAATATAGTGAATGTGTTGTATGCAGGTGACCCGGCATCTGACACTTTGGTGGTTTTATCCCGCTCCCCGAGCAGCAATCAAACTGCAAAGGGGTGATGTCTATGGGCATAATATCTGAGATCATTTCGTTGACAGGCGAGATACTTCATATTGCAATGCTGAATATGACTGCGATAGTCAGAACAGCTTACATTGTTTCCAAGACATTGAAACTGCGGAAAAAGAAATAACCACCTTCAGCCCGCCAGCATCGGTGGTTGTTTCTTAACAACATTCTATGCTCCGGGAGCGAGCCACTTTACATGGCTGCCCCGTTACCCATATTATAACACGTTCTGCCGCGGATGTCAACATATCCGCGGTATTTTTACGTCTCTTCGAGATAATACGACGCTTCCATATCCGAAACGGACAGCGCGAATGCAAGCGGGTACATCTCAAAAGCCTTGCCTATGGAGTTGCGGTCATTAGGGTCGCCGTAAGAAAACCCCATGTGCCAGCGTATCGCCATAGCTTCCTCGCGTGAAAGCCGCATGAATCCGCTAATCATATAGACGGACTTCTCGCCGTGACCGTAGGGCAGGCTGTCCTCTATGCGGTAGTATGGGACTTTCTCCCACTGCCCCTGCTCGTTTTTAGCGTTGCGGTAATCGACTTTGTAGATGTCGGTCTTGCAGATATCGTGCAGCAGCGCAACAAGTGCGATCTGCTCGTCGGTATAGTCCGCGAACTTATAGATGTCTTTTACACGTTCACGGGAGAGATAGGCTTTAAGGCAGTGATACACGTTCAGGGAATGCTGTGCAAGCCCGCCCTCGTAAGCGCTGTGGTAACGGGTGCTTGCCGGAGCCGTAAAGAAGTCGCTTTTGTTTGTGAGATAGTCGAGCAGCTTATCCGAGCCGTCACGTTTGATGTTTTCGGTATAGATCTGTATGAATTCCGCTTTTATTTCTTCGGCGGAGCGGTGTGTGCTGGTATTTTCGGGCATAATTACCTCCGTAACGTAATAATGCAAAAATGCCGCACCGCATAGAACGGTACGGCATTACTGTCAATGACTTATGAAAGGATAGCGTGCTCGTCTGCCGCATCGAACAGATGGATCTTGTTCGGGTCGATAGCGAGTTTAACAACGTCCTGCGGACGTGCTGTGCAGCGAGGCGATACTCTTGCGGTGATCGGGAAACCTTCGCAGGTGAGGTAGAGGTATGTCTCAGCGCCCATCATTTCGGTTACATCGACGTTAGCCTCGATGATACCGGTGGTAGCGGCGGAGAGGAACATTTCCTCGTCATGGATGCTCTCGGGACGAACGCCGAGGATAACATCCTTATCAACGTAGTAATTGAGAGCCTCGGGATCAGCCTTAGCGGACGGGATCTCAACATAGAACTTTCTGCCTCTGGAGGTCTTTGTATCTTCGGAACCGAACTCAACGGTGAACTTGCCGTTCATCATGATGAGCTTAGCGTCGATGAAGTTCATCTGAGGAGTACCGATGAATCCTGCAACGAACTTGTTTACGGGGTTCTCATAGAGGTTGAGCGGGGAGTCGATCTGCTGGATGTAACCGTCCTTCATAACGACGATACGGTCACCCATCGTCATAGCCTCGATCTGGTCATGAGTAACGTAGATAAATGTAGTACCGAGTTTCTTATGGAGCTTGGAAAGCTCGGTTCTCATCTGTGCACGCAGTTTAGCGTCGAGGTTGGAGAGCGGCTCGTCAAGCAGGAAGACCTGAGGATCACGAACGATAGCACGACCGAGCGCAACACGCTGTCTCTGACCACCGGAGAGAGCCTTCGGCTTTCTGTCGAGCAGGTGAGCTATATCGAGGATCTTTGCAGCTTCTTCAACGAGCTTCTTGATCTCATCTTTCGGAACTTTTCTGAGTTTCAGACCGAATGCCATATTCTCGAATACGGTCATGTGCGGATAAAGAGCGTAGTTCTGGAAAACCATCGCGATATCTCTGTCCTTAGGAGCAACGTCGTTTACGAGACGGTCACCTATGAAGAGCTCGCCTTCGGAGATTTCCTCAAGACCTGCGATCATACGGAGGGTTGTGGACTTACCGCATCCGGAAGGGCCAACAAGGATGATGAATTCCTTATCCTTGATGTTCATAGAAAAGTCGGAAACGGCTACAACTCCGCCGGGGTAGCGCTTATATATACCTCTGAGTGATAAACTTGCCATTGTATGACCTCCTGAATGAGATTTATTTTTACTTCTATATAATAACAGAAATTTCAATAAAATGTAAGTACCTAATTTACTAAATTTTTTAAAGCGGCTTTATATAAAATGACTAAAGCGGACAAAACGCACCGATTTAGCATGGCATTTTGTGGTTATAATCAACAAAACAAGGGGTCGAAAGAGGGGTTCTCATGCACTTTGAGGGCATCCGCAACAAAAATTTTGTGGACTTTGCTTATTAAAAGCGATACTTTTTGTGGAAATTATCCCATATAATGTACAGTAGTAACAAACCGGAATACAATATTTTGTGATTTTTTGCAACCGGAGGCGGTATATCATGAAAAGGTTTACAATAAGAGCGGCTGCGTTCGCGCTGAGTGCGGCAGTGCTGTACGCATCATCCTGCGGGACATCATACGCGGTATCCGGCACCGAGGATATAGTGAGGATACTCGGCGAAAACGGTGTAGAAGTCCGCAGCGAATGCACACAAAAGACGGTGACTATCCCCGAAGAATTCGGCGAAGTGTACGAAAGCTACAACGAGCTGCAGCAAAAGCAGGGTTTCGACCTCTACGACTATCGCTCGCACGAAGCCGAAGTGTACACGTTCGATGTCATAGAAGCGCACGGCGACCGCACTCCCGGCGCACAGGCACACGTCATGGTCTGCGGCGGAAAGATAATCGGCGGCGACATCTCCACCCCCGCTATAGACGGCTCAATGCAGCCGTTGTTCGGAGAGGAGTGAGAGGGGTTAGAGAGGTGAGAGAGCGCTGACGCGAGAGAAGGGTGAGATTTTTTCGCCTACGCGGCGGGCGCCACGCGACGGCGTGGCGGCGTAACACGCCGCGATAATGTGGATGAGACTTGCGAGAAGGCAATATGCGGCGCGCTCCACATAAGATGTTGCAGACCCTCAGGAACGAGCTTCCCACATGACCGTGTGCGAAAAATACACGAGACTCGAAGGTTTTGTGTTGGTGTATATATATTATACCAGCATTGACCGCAGGCTGTCAAGTATTTTCTTCTCGCGCCGCGAGACCTGCACCTGCGTCATGCCGAGCAGTTTACCCGTCTCGGACTGCGTTTTTTCAAGCATATAGCGTAAGTAGATGAGCCGCCGGTCATTTGCGTCAAGCGTGCCGAGACACTGCTCCAGCGCAATAAGCTCGGTAGCGCGCAATTGCGGCGGCTCCACGGGGATATCGAACTCGCTGCCTTCCTCGTCGGCTGCCGTGAGCGAGATCGCGGGGCGTGACGCGGCAATAGCCTCGGTGACGTTTTCCTCGGATTCACCGAGCTGTTCCGCGATCTCCGCAACGGTCGGACTGCGCCCCTCCGCCGAGCATTTCTCGCGGTAAGCCGTTATCTTCAGGGAAAGTTCTTTCAATGTGCGGCTCACTTTAACGGTTCCGCCGTCACGGAAAAGCCGCTTTATCTCGCCGAGTATCACGGGTACAGCATAGGTCGAAAAGCACAGACCTCGGCTGTCGTCGAAGTTCCGCGCTGCTTTGACAAGTCCCATGCTCCCCGCAGAGACGAGCTCCTCGTATTCTATGCCGCGCCCCCGGAACCTTGCCGCAAGCGAGTGGACAAGCCCCATGTTGTTCTCGACAAATTCGTCTGTAAGTGCGATCATGTTACCCTCTGCGCTGTATCTGCTTCAGCATTGTGACCGTAGTTCCCTTCCCGACACGGCTGTGGACGCGCAGATCATCGGTGAAGCTCTCCATTACCGCAAATCCCAGCCCCGCGCGTTCTTCGTCGGGTGCTGTCGTGAACATAGGCTGCATTGCCTGCTCCACATCTTCTATCCCGACACCGCGGTCGGAGATTTTTATGTACAGTGTATCATCGTCGATGATGCGCAGCGTCATGTCGATATCGCCGATAGTGTCGCGATAGCCGTGAACGATGCAGTTCGTCACAGCTTCGGAAACTGCGGCTTTGATATCGTTTATCTCCTCAACGGTCGGGTCGAGCTGTGACGCAAACGCCGCCGCGCACATTCTTGCAAGGCTTTCGTTGCGGGAATATCCCGCCAGTGTGATCTTCATATAGTTTGTTATATTACGCATTTTTCGCACCCTCTTTTATAATGAGCGGGGAAAGCCCCGACAGTTTCAGCATCTTTCCGACGCGCTCCGACGGCTTTGCAATGCGCACCTTTCCGCCCCATTGCTTCATCTCCCGCGCCCGTCCGAGGATCAGTCCCACGCCGGAGCTGTCCATGAACGTAACACCGCTCATGTCGAACGTAAGCGTCCGCGGCATTGACCTTTCGATCTCGCCGTCCGTCATAATGCGCATCTCTGCGGCTGAATGGTGGTCGATCTCGCCGCTTATTGCCGCCGTAAGACCGTTCTTGTCATAAGTAAACTCTATCGGCATTTTCGCACCCTCCTGTCTGTCCGATCAGATATAATATACCACTTTTCCCGCGCCTTTTGTGTCGTTTCATGTCGCACGCCGCCAAAAATCTCCCGCAAGATCCGACATTTCCCGCGTGCAGTTGCGCACTCACGCATGAGAGCAAACCTCAACGCTTTCGGCAAAATCATTTATAAGCAACCAAGTACAGCAAAACTCCCGGAACAACGATGTGCCCGGGAGCCTGAACTTGGATCAAGTGTGATGCTTAAATGCGAAGAAGCTGTTTACTGAGCGGCAGAACTAATAATCTCGCCGTCCATTATAATGTCAATAGCCGCCTGCCGGAAACCTGCGAGTCTGAACAACATTGTGTGGCAGTAGGGCTCAAGCGCCACGCTTGCGCCGGGGAGTCCAGAGGGGCGACGTCAGCGCCCTCTGGCGGGGGTGTCGAGGGGGCAGCGCCCCCTTTCTCTATAGTCTGCCCTCTCTCTACAGTCTGCCCTCTCTCAACTCTCTGCTCTTCTCTCAACTCTCTACAAACGCTATCGGGTCTGTCCATGCTCCGGAGACGGTCACTCCGAAATGGAGGTGGGGTTCGAGCTTGCACTCGACATCGGCGGTATTGCCGACCTGTCCGATTATCTCGCCCATGGAGACTTCCTGACCGACCTTGACGGCTACACTCTCCGCGAGGCTGCTGTAATGCCCGACAACGCCGTCTCCGTGATCGATAACGACGCTGATGCCCCAGAGCGGGTCGTTGCTCACGTCTGTGACCTTTCCTTTCATCATCGCCGCCACCGCTGTCCCGACAGGCGCGGCTATATCAACGCCGTCGTGGGTCTTCCATACGCCGAGTGTCTCGCTCTTGACAAGTTCGCCCGCGCTGTAGGGATTTATTACCTCCGCGTCGGCTATCGGCATGGTCTTGGGACTTTTGAATATCAGTCCCGCTTCATCGGCAAGCGTCGGCTCTGCTGTTTCCTCCTCCTCGGCAGTCAGCGGAACTTCGCCCGTTATCGCGGGCGCTTCTTTGGGAATGCCCGTCTGTTCGGCATTTACCGTCTCCGCAGGTTCTGTGTAAATAAACACGTTATCCTCGTATTCCTCCGCAAGCTCTTTCGTCTTTTCGGCAGACTTCACCGCTCCCGAATACGCGGCATAAGAGGAAATGCCCACCGCGGCAATGCTGAGGACGAGAGCTGCCGCAAAACCCTTGCCCTGAACACCGTTCGTAAATCTCACTTTTTTCATCTTTTCCGTTCCTTTCTGTACAGATAAGTAAGAGGTCTCTGCTCTTATGGAAGTATTTTTGCCATATTTTTATGGATTATACAGTAAATTTTCTCCGATATTGTACTTGAAAAACATATTTCGTCGTGATATAATAAATAAGTATATGTATTATTGCATGAACTGCCTCGCATCGGCGGGGAACAGTTATCTCAAAGGGGGATACTGATGAACATTACCGATATTCTCGAAAAGCTCTGCGGTGCGGCGGGCGTTTCGGGTGCGGAAGACGATGCCGCAAAGGCAGCGGCGGAGATACTGCGGAACTATACCGACGATGTGCGCATCGACGCGTCCGGCTGCGTTTACGGGTTCGTGGGAAGCCGCGATAACGGCAAGCCCGCCGTGCTGCTCGAAGCACATATCGACGAAATAGGCTTTATAGTTACCCACATCGACGAAAAGGGATTCCTGAAAGTCGGGAACTGCGGCGGTACCGACAGACGGCTGTACGCCGCACAGAGCGTTACCGTTCACACGGAGAGCGGCGATATCCGCGGGGTGATAAGCACCTTGCCGCCACACGTCAGAAAAGACGACAAAAGCACCATGAAGACCGAGGATGTATGTATAGACATCGGCTATACGAGCCGTGAGAGCGCCGCAAAGGTCGTGTCTCCGGGTGACAGAGTGACCATAGATACACCGCTCGCAAAGCTGAACGGGACGAGAGTTACCGCAAAAGCCACCGACGACCGCGCCGGAGCTGCCGCTGTGCTGTACGCCCTCGAACTCGTCAAAGGAAAAAACATACCTTATAATATAGAAATTCTGCTCGCATCGCAGGAGGAAGTCGGCACACGCGGAGCGGCGATAGGCGCGTACAACGTCTCGGCAAAGACCGCACTTGCGACGGACACCAGCTTCGCGTACACCTCCGATGATAAGCACGAGGACTGCGGAGAAATGGGAAAAGGCGTGATGATCGGCATTTCGCCGATACTCGACCGCACCGTTACCGCAGAACTGAAAAAACTGGCAGCCGACGGGAAAATACCGTTCCAGCCCGAGATAATGGGCGGCAGGACAGGCACCGACGCGGATGTGATATCGCTGACAAAAGGCGGCATCCGCACGGGTCTGCTGTCGATACCGATAAAATATATGCACACGCCGGTCGAGGTGGTCGATACGGAGGATATACTCGCCGTAAGCCGCCTTATGGCAGCATTCGTGACGGGAGGTGCCGAAAATGTCTGAAAACAGTGAAACAAGCAGGCTGTACGACCTTATCGGCAGGCTGTCCCGCCTGTGCGGTACAAGCGGCGACGAGGGAGATGTCAGGGAGTTCATAAAAACGCAGCTCCCCGCTGACTGTGAGGTATCCACCGACAGTATCGGCAACCTCATAGTGTTCAGAAAAGGCTCGAAAACTCCGAAAAACAAGATAATGTTCTGCGCACACATGGACGAGGTCGGCTTCATCATCACCGATATAGTGTCCGACGGGCGGCTGAAATTCGCACCTGTGGGCGGTATCTCGCCGTCTGTGGTGTTCGGCAGACGCGTGGTGCTCAAAAGCGGACGGGTGGGAGTTATCGCCGCAAAGCCCATACACCACCTGCACGGCGACGATGATGACAAGCAGCCGAAGATTGAGGATCTCTCGATAGACATAGGCGCGGCAGACAAGGAAGAAGCCGAGAAACTCGCAGAACGCGGGGAATACTGCTACTTCGACGGCGCGTATGAGGAATTCGGCGAAGGCTTCATCAAAGGCAAGGCTCTCGATGACCGCGTGGGATGCGCCATAATGCTCATGATGCTGAACGGGGAGCTCCCATACGACACATGGTTCGTGTTCACGGTGCAGGAAGAGATCGGCACAAGGGGTGCTGCCTGCGCGGCTTACAACGTAAAGCCCGATATCGCGGTGGTGCTTGAAACTACCACTGCCTGCGACATCCCCGGCTCCGAGGAGGAAAAGACGGTTTGCAGACTGGGAAGCGGCGTTGTGGTCTCTTTCATGGACAGATCGACGATATATGACCGTGAGCTGTACAGGCTCGGACGTGACGCGGCTGAAAAAGCGGGCGTAAAACACCAGACAAAATCCCTCGTCGCGGGCGGGAACGACAGCGGAGCGCTCCACAAAGCGGTGGGCGGCATACGCACCATGGCGCTGTCCGTACCGACAAGATATCTGCACTCCCCGGCGTGCGTCATGAAAAAAGAAGACACGCAAGCGACACTTGCAGCCGCAAGAGCGGTGATAGACAGATTGGCGGTATTATGATAAAGAAGACTTTCGACAAGGAATTGCTGTACAAGTATCTGGACAAGAACAGAGACATATACTCCGAAAAGATAAGGGCATTGGCGGAAGCATACGGCATGGAGCGGGATTTCTGCTCGTTCTATATCCAGACCGGCGGCACGGTGATCTCCGACTACTATAAGTCCGCCGTTGTGGCGAACTGCGGCAAGCGCGCGGGTGACAGGCTCGCGGAGCTTATGGAGTTCCTCACCTGCGGTATCTTCCGCAAAGTGATACTGCCCTATACACCCTTCGATATCTCCAACACCGACGCGAACATCAGCAGACTGTGCCTGATGAGATACGCGGGCGGGGTGCGGGAACCCGATGAGACTGACAAGGAGATACTCGAAAGCGACTTCTCCATAAGCGATATCTACGAGATAGCAAGCGACGGCTTCGATATCGACTTCAACAAGTGGTACACCGATACCAGCCACATGGTGCGTCACGGGATATCCCGCCTGTACGCCCTCGGCAAAAACGCCTGCGCCGTGAAGATGTTCTCTTCGTCTGGCATCACCTACCTCTCGTATGTCGCAACAAGAGAATCGGAACGCGGAAAGGGGCTTGCAACAAGGCTCCTGCAAAGTATATGCTCAGCCGAACAGCAGGCGGGCAATACCTCTTATGTGCTGTGCGGACCCGGACTGAAAGGGTTCTATGAGAATGTCGGCTTCGTGCAGGAGGATGAAGCCGCAGAGATAACTATATGACCGGAAAAAACGGATAAAGGATAAGTTATGAGTTGTTATTTCAATATAGACAAGAAAATTGAAGAGATCGCGCAGAAGGCTGAGGAAAAGGCTTCCGAGGCATTTGCGAGGATAGACCACACGGGACGCTGCAACGGCGAGAAAGTGCTGAAAGCGTTCATCGACAACAGAGTAGGGGATATGCACCTCAAAGGCACCACCGGCTACGGCTACGGGGACGCGGGGCGCGATAAGCTCGACGCTGTATATGCGCAGATACTCGGCGCGGAGGACGCACTCGTGCGCCATACCTTCGTGAACGGAACCCACGCCATTTCCACCGCGCTGTTCGGCATACTGCGCCCCGGCGACCTGATGCTCTCCCTCACCGGCAAGCCCTACGATACGCTGAACGACGTTATCTTCGGCGAAAAGGGCGGCTCGCTGACGGAATTCGGCATCAAGTATGACCAGATAGACCTGCTGCCCGACGGAAGAGTGAACTTCGGCGCGATACACGAGCGGGCGAGATCCTGCAAAGCAGCATATATACAGCGTTCGAGAGGGTACAGCCTGCGGCCGTCGATCACCGTTTCCGAGATAAGCGAGATGATAGAAGCGGTAAAGCGCGTAAATCCCGACGCTGTGGTGATCGTTGACAACTGCTACGGCGAGCTGGTGGAACGCGTGGAACCCTGCGATGTGGGAGCCGACCTGATAGCAGGTTCCCTCATAAAGAACCTCGGCGGCGGCATCGCTCCCACAGGCGGCTATATCGCGGGAAGAAAAGATCTCGTGGAACTGTGCTCCTACCGTCTTACCACCGTCGGGACAGGCAAGGAGGTCGGCTGTACGCTCGACATGAACAGAGATATGTTCCTCGGACTTTTCATGGCTCCCGAAACGGTGAAAAATGCCGTAAAGACCGCGACTTTCGCATCCGCGTTCTTCGATCTGCTCGGATTTGAGACGTACCCCTACTGCAACGAATACCGCACCGACATCATCACTGCGATAAAGCTCGGTTCCCGCAAGGCGCTCATCGCCTTCTGCGAGGGCATACAGTCGGGCAGCCCCGTTGACAGCTTCGTGAACCCCGAACCGTGGGATATGCCCGGCTACGACAGTCAGGTAATAATGGCGGCGGGCGCGTTCACCATGGGCGCATCTATAGAGCTTTCCGCTGACGCTCCGCTGCGTGAACCTTTCGCGGTGTGGATGCAGGGAGGACTTACATACGATTCCGGAAGAATGGGTCTTCTTCTTGCGGCACAGCGGCTCGCAGACAAAGAGATCATAACGCTTTAATCAGTTTAAAGGAGAAACCATGTCCCATAAAAGAAAAGATCTCACGATATTCGGAAAGTCGGTCGTAGTACATATCAGAGAAAAGATCGGCAATATCCACGTCGGCAAGATAGACGACGGACACCTCACATATATGGCGGGAATGAGCAGAAACATCGTCGGCTCTTTCTCCGGAAAGGTCTGCGCGGTCATAGATACCGGCGGTGACGAACTGTATGTCACGGTACCCGCCGACCTGTACGGGAACGACATCTGCTATGAGTGCAATCTGCGCCATATACTCGGCGATATCGTTGACCGCCATGATACGCTTTACTGCAAGTTTGAAAAGACCTGCGGCGCCATAATGTTCACGGAACGGGACGGCGAACGTATGTTCCTGCTGATACAGAACGAGAGCGGGCATATCGGCTTCCCGAAAGGTCACGTTGAGTTCGGCGAGAGCGAGGAACAGTCCGCGGCAAGAGAAGTCTCCGAAGAAACGGGGCTCGAATTTGTGAAATACGGGGATTTCCGCGAGGAATACACTTTCACCACCCGTGAAAACACCATAAAGACCGGAGTGTTCTTTCTCGGGTATTACGAAGATCAGACTCCCCAGTTCCAGCAGGACGAGATAGTGAACAGCTGGCTGCTGCCATACGACAAGGCAATGGTGATGCTGAATTTTCCCGAAGACAGGGAACTGCTCACACAAGCGAAGAAATACCTTATAACAGGTGCCCGGAGGTAACAATGTCTGAAAACAACAAAAACGTCAAGGTCGGCGTAGTGTCGCTGGGATGCCCGAAAAACCAGTGCGACGCAGAGCTGATGCTTGCAAGGATAGATGAAGCAGGCTATAAGATAGTCCCCGAGGCGGGGCTTGCCGACGTGGTGGTGATAAACACCTGCGGGTTCATTACGAGCGCGAAGGAAGAAGCCATTGAAGAGATAATGGAAGCCATAAACCGCAAAAACGACGGCATCAACAAAAAAATAATCGTCACAGGCTGCCTTGCACAGCGATATCAGCAGCAAATGGACGTTGAGTTCCCCGAAATAGACGCGGTGCTCGGCATAGGGCGCAATGAAGCTATCGTCGATACTATAGAAAAAGTCCTCGCCGGCGAACGCGTTATCGACTTCGGCAGGGTCGAAGACCACAACATGGAGGGTGCGCGGATGCAGTCAACACTGCCGCATTACGCCTACCTGCGCATTGCCGACGGCTGCGACAACTGCTGCACTTTTTGCGCTATACCGCAGATACGCGGGCATTTCCGCAGCAGAAAGATCGAAAACATCGTCAGAGAAGCGGAGATACTTGTTCGCGGCGGGGTAAAGGAACTTATTGTCATTGCGCAGGACACCACGCGCTACGGCGACGACATCTACGGCAGGCTCGCATTGCCCGATCTGCTGAGAGAGCTTGCAAAACTCGATGTAAAATGGATAAGACTGCTGTACTGTTATCCCGAACGCATGACAGATGAACTAATCGACCTTATCGCGTCCGAACCCAAGATCTGCAAATACATAGACCTGCCGCTCCAGCACTGCGACGCGGAGATACTGCGCGACATGAACCGCACGGGCGACAGGGAGAGCCTTACAGCGCTCATAAACAAGCTGCGGGAGCGAATTCCCGGACTAACGCTGCGCACCACGCTGATAGCGGGATTTCCCGGCGAGACAGAGGAGCAGTTCACCGAGCTTGCGGAATTCGCAAACGACGTGAAGTTCGACAGACTTGGCTGTTTTGCCTATTCGCAGGAAGATGAAACACCTGCCGCGGATATGCTCAATCAGGTCGATGAACGCGAACGTGAACACCGTGCCGAGATAATCATGGAACAGCAGGAAGTGCGCGTCGGAGAGACATTGCAGCAGCAGATAGGCACCGAGACGGAAGTCGTCTGTGAAGGCTACGACAGACTTTTTGAGATGTACTTCGGACGTGACGCGTCGTATGCGCCCGAGATCGACGGCATGATATACTTCACAAGCAAAAAGAAACTGCACATCGGCGATTTTGTGAAGATCCGCTTCAACGACATTCTCGACAACAACCTTATCGGCGAACTGATATAGATGATCCCGGGCACTGCGGTGTCCGGGCTTTTTTATTTCAATAAAGTCAGAGGATAAGAGTGCTGCTCAATAAAACGAACTGCGAGTCACGTGCATTTTCCGAACACGGTGATGTAGGAAGCATCTTCCTACATTTCTGCAAAACCTTATGTGGAGCGCGCCGCATATTGCCCTCTCACAAGTCTCATCTGCATTATCGCGGCGTGTAACGTCACCACGCCGAGCGTGGCGCCGCCCGCGCAGGGCAAAAATCTCAAGCGTAAGCGCCCTCTCGCCCCTCTCAAGCGCAGCGACCTCTCGCCCCTCTCGCCCCTCTCACCCGTGGACTACGCCGAAGCGTTCTATGCTGACGGTGCAGTCTGCCGAGATGTGCGCATCTTTAAGGAACTGACGGTAATCTGCGGCTATGGTGCGCCACATTTCGGGCGACTGCGACCTTATTTTGTAGCTCAGGGAGAAGATATCCGCACCGTACCCGTTGAGCGCTTTTGTGAGCGCGGCAGTTATGCGCTCGTCCATTTCCCGCTCACACAGCTCACGGATGCGCTCCTTTGCTTTGTATGGGTCGGAGATGCTCGTCCCGACGAATTTGCAGTCAGCAGTTACCGCGAATTGCAGGTCAAGCGATCCGTCATC